>NZ_JBHTLK010000244.1:0-10086 GCF_042678885.1 Saccharothrix hoggarensis | reverse complement strand
GCTGGACGCGGGCGTCGTCAACGCCGCCGCGTCGCTGCTCACCGTGGCGCTGGCCCGGTCCGACGAGGTCGACGCGGTGCGCCGGGACCTGCGGGAGGCGCGGTTCCGGCTGCTGCTGGCGGGCGTCCCGGTGGACGGCGTCCCCGAAGCGCCGTTCCGCGTGTTCGTGCTGCGCGGCGACGCGCCCGTGCCGCCGGCCGCGGGGTTCTGGGCGGAGGTCGACGGGCGGGTGGTCGTGCTCGCGCGGGAGCTGGACGTGCCCGCCGCCGCGTCGCGCCCGGTGGGTGCGGGCGGTGTCGCGCGGGGCTACCGGGAGGCGCTGCGGGCGCTGGAGGAGGGCGTGGCGACGTTCGAGGAGGTCGCGGGGGCCGGGCTGCTCGCGCCGGACGCCGCGTCGTTCGCCGCCGCGCTGCTGGAGCCGCTGGACGACGTGCTGCGGGAGACCCTGCGGGTGTGGCTGTCGTGCCACGGGCAGGCCGACCCGGCCGCCACCCGCTTGGGCGTGCACCGGCACACCGTGCGCAACCGGTTGCGGAAGGCCGAGGAGCTGCTGGGCCGGTCGCTCGACCCCGCAGGCACGCGCGCCGAACTCTGGCTCGCGCTGCACGCGTCGCCGTAGGCTGTCCGCGCGCCGCCGCGTCCGTGCCCTACGCAACCAGGGGGATACTTTGGCGCGTCGACGTTTCCCGGCGCACGCGGCCGGTGTCGTCACCGTGACCGCCGCCTTGCTCACCGCCGTGTTCACCAGCCCGGCCAGCGCGTGCAGCTGCTTCCCCGGCGGTGAGGGCGACCGGTACCACCGGGCCGACCACGTGTTCACCGGGGTCGTGCTCAGCGAAACCCTCGAAGAGGGCGACCCGACGTCCACCTTCGACGACCGGTACCGGTACGCCGTGGCCGTGCGGACGGAGTACAAGGGCGACGTGCCGCGCGTGGTCGCGGTGGCGACGGCGACCAGCGGCGCCGCGTGCGGCATCCGGATGACGAAGGGCAGCGAGTACCTCGTGTTCGCGCACGGCGACTCGGCCGACCGCCGGGTGGAGTCGACCTACTGCAGCGGCACCCGGTTGGCCTCGGCCGGCCCGCCGGTGACGACCGGGTCGCTGACGACCACGACGACCCCGCCCACCAGCCCGTGCGCGACCGCCGTGCCGTAGGTCGGGGTGGGCTTCGGGTTGCTGCGACCCGGGTGAGGGCGGTTCGACCGCCGGAGCGCCGGAGGTCACTCGTTTGGGTGATCTTCGGTGTTCAGCCCGGCAGCTCGTCGCCGTCCACGGGACCGTGCTCGTACTCTTCGTCGGGGTCGCTGCCGTACTGAGCGGGCCGCACCCCGTCCACCTCGCCCAGGGCGTCCACCTTCGCGGCCGGGTCGTCGATGAACTCGTTGATCGTGGGCTCGTGCTCGCGTTCGGTCATGCGGCGGAGGTACCCCGCGGGCAGCGGTCCGACACCGTGCGCGAGGCCTTCGGGTTGCCGAAGCAGGGCGTGGTTTGTGACAGGGGGGCCACGGGTAGGTGGACTCGGAACGGCAAACGAGGTGGCCGCTCGCCCCGGTGACCGGTAGCTTCCGGCCTCCCGGCCTCGTCGACGCAGCGGAGGTTCGACCGGATGTGGGACGGTGACCTGACCGGCGAGGTCGTCGACGGCAGGTACGCCCTCGGCAGCCTGTACGGCACCGGCGGCATGGCCGAGGTGTACCGCGCGTTCGACACCCGCCTCGACCGGAAGGTCGCGCTCAAGTTCTTCCAGGGCGAGGCGTCGGGCGAGGACCGGATCAGGCTCGACCGCGAGGCGCAGGTCCTCGGCGAGATGCGCTGCCCCGGCCTGGTCGAGGTGTACGGCACCGGGGTCTTCCGCGGCCGGCCGTACTTCGTGATGCAGGCCGTCGAGGGCGGCACGCTGCGCCGTCGCATGCGCGGCGCGCTGGAGCCCGAGGTGGTGGCCACGATCGGCGCCCAGGTCGCCGGCGTGCTGGCCCACGTGCACGAGCACGGCGTCGTGCACCGGGACGTGAAGCCGTCGAACATCCTGCTCGACGCCGCCGGGCGGCGCGCCTACCTCGCCGACTTCGGGTTGGCGCTCCAGGCGCAGGTCACCCGCGTGACGCGGTCCGGCATCCTCGTCGGCACCGCCGGCTACCTCGCGCCCGAGCAGGTGCGCGGGGCGGACGTGCAGCCGTCCGCCGACGTGTACGCGCTGGGCCTGGTGCTGCTGGAGTGCCTGACCGGGCGGCCCGAGTACCCGGGCGGTGACACGGAGGCCGCGCTGTCCCGGCTGCACCGCGAGCCGCGCATCCCGGCGAACCTCCCCGACGCGTGGACCAGGGTCCTCACCGCGATGACCGCGTCCGACCCGGCCAAGCGGCCCACGGCGGCGGAGTGCGAGCGCCTGCTCACGGCGGCAGGGAAGGCCAGCGCCGGCCTGCCGCCGCTGGTAGAGGTCGCCGAGGTGGTCGTGGCGAGCACGCCCCCGGTGGCGGAGGCGGAGCCGCGGCGCAAGGACAGGCGGGTGTTGCTGGGCGGGGTCATGGCCGCGGCGGCGTTCACGGCGGTGACGCTGGTGGTGCTGACCGACACCACCGCGCCCGAGCACGGCCGGTTGCCCGGCCAGCCCGGCACGACGTCCGCGGGCGACCCGGTGGCCGAGCAGGCGCCCGGCACCGTCCTGCCGGACGGGCCGGCGGGCTCCACGGTGACGTTCGTGAACGGGACGCAGGTCCACCTGCCGGCCGGCAACGCCGACAACGCCGACAACCCCGCGGCGGGCCACCCCGGCGACTCCGGCGAGCCGGTCGGCCACCCCGCCGAGGTGACGACGACCGACGGCGCCCGCCCGACCACGACCAAATCCCGGCCGGAAACCCCGGGCAACACCGCGACTCCGACGAAGGCCCCGTCCAACGGCCCGGTGGTCGTGCCGACCCCGCCGGTCGAGACCGGCCCGCCGTCCCGCGACCGAGGCGCCACAGCGCGCGGCTGAGCACGGTCGGCGGCTGAGCACGGTCGGTGGCGCCTGGGCCGACCGCGCGCCCCCCGACCGCCGGACGAGCCGAGACCCGCCCCGCGCGGGGACGGGTCTCGGCTCGTGAGGTCTAGCGGAGGGCCGGGAGCAGGTCGGACTTGGCGAAGTCCAGGAACTCCGACTGGTGGTCGCCGCCGATCTGCACCAGGGCCAGGTCGGTGAAGCCCGCCTCGCGGAACTTCGCCGCGGCCTCCACGATCGGGCCCACGTCGGGGCCGCACGGGATCTTCTCGGCCACGTCCTCCGGCCGCACGAACTGGGTCGCGCCCGCGAAACCCGCCGTGCCGGGCAGCTCCGCGTTCACCTTCCACCCGCCCGCGAACCAGCGGAACTGCTCGTGGGCGCGTTCCACGGCCCGGTCGCGGTCCTCGTCCCAGCAGACCGGCAGCTGGCCGATCTTCCGCGATTGCCCGCCCTGGAACACGTCCCACTCCTGGCTCAGCGCCGCGTCCGGCTCGACCGCCACCATCGCGTCCGCCAGCGGCGCGAACGTGCGCACCGACTGCCCGCCGGACACCGCGACGGCGATCGGCACCCGCTGGTCGGGCAGGTCCCACAGCTTCGCCGAGTCCACCCGGAAGTGGTCGCCGGAGTAGTTCACGTACCCGCCGTCGAACAGCAGCGAGATGATCTCCACGGCCTCGCGCAGCAACTCGTGCCGCACGTTCACCGGCGGCCAGCCCCGGCCGACGACGTGCTCGTTCAGGTTCTCGCCCGCGCCGATGCCGAGGGTGAACCGATTGCCGGACAGCAGTTGCACCGTCGCGGCCTTCTGCGCGACCACCGCCGGGTGGTACCGCACGGTCGGGCACGTCACGTAGGTCATCAGCTCGACCCGCCCGGTGGCCTGGGTGACCGCGCCCAGCACGCTCCACGCGTACGGCGCGTGCCCCTGCTCGTCCAGCCACGGCGAGTAGTGGTCGCTCATCACCTCGAAGTCGAAGCCGACGTCCTCGGCTCGCCTGGCGTGCTCGACCAGCTCGCGTGGCCCGGCCTGCTCGGTCATGAGGGTGTAGCCGATCCGCACGCTTCCTCCTACGCCATCGGCAGGTCGGTGAGGTCCGCCCGCAACTCGTCGAGTCCTTCGTAGACTGCCGACGCGCCGTGCTCCCGCAACTCGGCCTCGCCGAAACCACCCGTGCGCACGCAGACGACGGGCAGGCCCGCCCGCCGCCCGGCCTCGCAGTCCCACACCGAGTCGCCGATGAGCACCGCCCGGCCGCTGCCGTCCACCCGCCGCAGCGCCACCTCGACGAGGTCGGGCGCGGGCTTGCTCTCCTCGACGTCGTCCGCCGAGACCGACGTGACGCCGGACGCGTCGATGAGCTTCAGGTAGTGGTCGACGTGGTGGCGCTTGCCGGAACTCGCGAGCACCACGGTGAACTGCTGCTCCAGCGCCGAGGCCACGAGCCGGTGCGCGCCCTCCAGCGGCCGGATCTCGGCCAGCATGGGCTCGAACGCCGCCTCCCACGCCTTGCGGAGGTCGTCGCCGTGCTCGCGCTCGACGTGCTCGCCCGCCACCGCGGTGACGAGCTTGTCGCCGCCCATCCCGATGGCCCGGTGCAGCCGCCACGTCGGGACGGTCAGGTCGAAGCGGCGGAACGCGCGGAACCACGCGACGGCGTTGTGGTAGTTGCTGTCCACCAGCGTGCCGTCGACGTCGAGGACGAGCGTGTTGGTCATGCGGCCTGGTTAACCAGGCAGGACACCGACCAAACCGGACGACCGGACCGGGGCGTTCGGCGCGGTGGGCGGGTCGTGCGGTCGGTGCGGTCGAGTGGTCGGCCGGAGGCGGTTGGGTCGCGCGGTCAGCGGCCGGGGCCCAGGGAGTCGAGGAACTCCTCGATCAGGCGGGCCCACTCGGCGGGCGCCTCGACCGCCGGGGCGTGGCCGCTGTCCAGCTCCGCCCAGCGGGAGCCGGGGACCAGGTCGGCCAGGGCGCGGGTCGTGCCGGGGGAGATCAGGCGGTCGTGCTTGGCGCCGATCACGAGCGTCGGCACGGTCAGCGACGGCAGCTCGGCCCGCAGGTCGGTGCGCAGCACGAGGTCCACCTGGTCGGGCGAGCCGGGTGGGACGGTGAGCGCGATCAGCTCCAGGAAGCCCTCGGCCTGCTCGGCGGTCATCCGCCGGTGGAACGGCTCGCCCAGCGCCACCGACATCAGGTAGCGGGCGAGCGTGGTGCGGTCGCCGGCCAGCAGCCGCCGCCACTCCCGCAGCCGGGCGCCGGTCTCGTCGTCGATGTGGGCGAAACCGGCGGTGAGCACCAGCGCCGTGACCCGCTCGGGGTGACGTGACGCGGCGCGCACGGCGACCGCGCACCCCATCGAGAAGCCGACGACCGCGAACCGCTCCTCGCCGTCGGCGGCGGCCACGAGCTGATCGGCGAGGTCGTCCAGCTCCAGCGGCGCGGTCGCGCGCGGGGTCGTCCCGGAGCCGGGGAAGTCGATCGCGTGCACCCTGCGCTTGCGCGACAGCTGCGGGATGAGCGGGCTGAAGTTCGCGCGGACGGTGCCGCCGGCCCCGTGGGCGAGCAGGAGTGCGGGAATCACGTGGTCGATTCTGCCGGGCCCCGCCCGCGGCGCGTGGCCGATTACCGTCCGAACGCCCGTCCACGACCTGCGCCGATAGGCCATTAGTGGACGAAGGTGGGCAACGACACACCGCGGCGCGCGGTCGGGTCAGCCGACGTACACGCGGATCGACGTCCCGGAGTCGCCGGTGTGCACGCGCACCAGGTCGCACAGCAGGTTCACCAGCATCACGCCGTACCCGCCGCGGGCGTTCGCCCCGGGGTTCCGCCTGCCCACCATCGGGTTCTCGATCCGGCCCGCGTCACGCACCTCGCAGACCACCGCGGCGTCCTCGCACCACAGCAGCAACGTGCCGCCGCCGCCACCGTGCACGACGCTGTTCGTCGTCAGCTCGTTCACCGCGAGCACGAGGTCCTCGACCTGGTCGGCGGTCAGGCCCGCCTCGGTGGCGAACCCGGCGACGAGCCGACGCGTGACGCCGAGCCCGTCGAGGTCGAACCCGCGGGTGAGGACGTCCGGCGGCGGCGGGGGGAGCGGCCGGTTGAACTCCTCGGCGATCAGGAACGGCTCGCGGTAGTCCGTGCTCGGCCTGCGGCGGTCGTCCTCCACCACGACCGGGTGCGTGGTCTCCGCGTCGCGGATCGCGTCCGGCGAGAGGTTCGCGGTGTCGTACGGGCACAGGATCCACGCCGGGCGGTCCTCGAAGGCGGTGTTGATCAGCGCCTCGTGCTGCACGCACGCCGGGTACTCCAGCTCGGTGCGGCCCGGCCAGATGGGCTCGCCGATGATCCGCACCCGACCGGTGGTGGCGTGCTCGACCGCGTTGTCCGTGAACGCGGTCAGCACGCCGGGGATGATGCGGCCCGGGTTCCGCCCGGCGCGCGTCATGTCGAGGAACTCGACCTGGTCCGCCTGTCTGCCCAGCGCGGCCCGTAACAGGTCGATCCCGCGCTGCGGCACGGCCACCAGCACCGGCTCGCCGGCGGCCAGGCCGTCGCGCACGAACGGCACCGTTCCCGCGAGGTACTGCTCGTCGTCGCGGTAGAGCAGTGCCTCGTGCACGAAGTCGACCACCGGGGGACCCTCCGAACGGTTGCTGGCGGGAGGTCTGCCCGCCCAGTATCGCGCTCAAACGCCCCGAATGAGCACCTTGCGCAGGCAAACGCGCGTCGCGGGGTCCAATCCGCGCCTCCGTTCGGCCTCCACGACCGCCCGCAGGCCGGGCGACAGCGTCTCCACCTCGTGAAACCCGAGCCGCCGGTAGTACGGCTCGTTCCACGGGACGTCGCGGAAAGTCGTCAAGGTCAACGCGTCGAGCCCGTGTGTCGCAGCCCACTGCTCCACGTGGCCGAGCAGCGCCGCGCCGATGCCGCGCCGCGAGTGGTCCGGGTGCACGCTGATCTGCTCGACGTGCGCCGCGCCGTCGACCACCTCCACCCCGACCCACGCCACGGGGCGCGGGTCGACGGCCACCCACACGTGCAGCTGTTCGAGGGTGCTCAGCGGCATGGGGTCGTCGTCGGCGATCTCGGGCATCCCGATGTCGCGGAACGGCTCGCCGGAGGCGCGCTCGACGGCGGGCAGGAGCGGCAGCTCCTCGGGGCGGGCGGGGCGGATCTCCACCCGCGCATGATCAGCCGGCGGTGAGGTTCTGCTCAACCTCGTTCGCCAGCGCTTCGAGCATGCGCTCGGGCAGCCGGTCGTCGGGGCACTCGTCCACGTGGAGTTCCGCGACGCTGCCCGCCGCGCCCGCCAACGAGACGCGCAGCGTGCCGCGGCAGCCGTGGTCGGCCAGCGGTTCCCACGTGAGCAGCAGCTGGTCGTAGTCGGCGGCCAGCTGCACCTGCCGCGGTCCGCCGTCCGCGCGGAGGAGCAGCACGTCGTCCGTCCGGCCGACGACCTCGTAGGGCTCGGGCAGCCACGCGGCGAGGCGGGACGGGTCGGCGGCGGCGTTGAACACCAGGTCGGGGAGGGCCGGGATGTCGCGTCTGGCGTGGATGGTCACGGTGCCGGTTACCCCGTCCGGGAGCGCACACACCGTTCGGGTCACCGGCCGTTCGAGTCGCCGCGCACCGGGTAACCGGCCGCCATGACCGCAGCAGACACGCCCCGAGAGCCGGTGGACGAGCCGGTGGACCCCGACGAGATCGCGGAGGAGGCGCCGATCGACCCCACCCCGCAGGAGGTGGACGAGTACCGCGAGCTGATCGGCGACGACGTCCCCTCGGACGACGACACCCCGGTGTGACCCGACGTCCCGGTGTGACCCGACGTCCGGGTCCGACCGGGGGTCACGTCCCGGCCGAGCCCGGCTCCGTCATGGCCCGCGTCACCCGGGCCGTCACGGGGTCGGGCAGGACCCGGCCCGCGACCGCCTGCGCCTTGTTCCGCAGCGACCCGGCCACCACCTGGTCGTCGCCCGCCATCAACGCCTTGAACCCGGCCCGCGCGACCTCCGCCGGGTCGTCCTTCGGTCCCGTGGCGACCTTCGTGTCCGTCATGCCCGCCCGGCGGAAGAAGTCCGTGTCGGTCGGCCCGGGCAGCAGCGCCGTCACGGTCACCCCGCTGTCGCGCAACTCCTCCCGCAACGCCTGCGAGAACGACAGCAGGAACGCCTTCGACGCCGCGTACACCGAGTGGAACGGCCCCGGCGCGGTGCCGGCGACCGACGACGTGAACAGCACCCGGCCCGCGCCCCGGTCGACCATCGCGGGCACCAGCCGCTTCGCCAGGTGAACCGCCGACCCGATGTTCAGCGACACCACCCGCAGGTGCGAGCGCAGGTCGCTGTCGTCCACGAAGTCGCCGCCGACGCCGACCCCCGCGTTGACCGCCAGCGCCGCCACCGGCCGCCCGGCCTCCTCGACCACGGCGACCAGGTCCTCGTTGCCCTCGAACGTCGCCAGGTCCGCCCGCACCGCGTCGACCCGCGCGCCGCCCGCGGCCAACTCCCGGGCGACGTCCTCCACCGCGGCGTTCTCCGCGGCGACGACCAGGTCGAACCCCTCGGCCACGAACACCTTCGCCAGTTCCAGCCCGATCCCGCTCGACGCGCCGGTCACCACGGCCAACGGCCTCTCCACAGCACCCATGGCCGTGAACTACCCGCAGTCGGATCACCCAATCCGGTTTCACCCGATGTGTTCCTGGGCACCCTCCGGTTCCTCACACACAGCGGTTGGCGGTGACGTATGTCCGGAAGACGAGGTCAGGTGGGCGTCCTCGACGTCGGCTGCTTCAGCGCGCACCTGGTCGTCGTCGACGGTTCCCCCTTGCACCCCCTCGTCTCGCACAAGACCCGCCTCCGACTGGACAAGGCGCTCGACCGGCACAACCGACTCGGCCCCGACGGCGTGGAACAGGTTGTGAGGGCTGTCCGCACCGCGCACCGCGTCGCCGACCGGGCGGGCGTCACGCGCGTCGTCCCGTTCGCCACGTCCGTCATCCGGGACGCCGCGAACGCCGAGGTGGTGATCGCCGAGGTCGCCCGGCGCACCGGCACGGTCCTGCGCGTCCTGCCCGGCTCCGAGGAGGCGCGCCTCTCCTACGTGGCCGCGCGGCACTGGTTCGGGTGGCACGTCGGCCGCCTGCTGGTGCTCGACGTCGGCGGCGGCACCGTCGAACTCGCCGCCGGTGACGACGTGCAGCCGTCGCTGGCGCGCTCGCTGCCGTTCGGCGCCCGCACGATGACCCGCCGGCTCGCCCTCGACCGGACCGCGGCGCGCGACCACCGCGGCCTCGGGCGCGAACAGGTCCTGGTGCACGACCGCGTGGTGGCCGCGCTGGACGGCACGGACGTCGCCGACCACCGGGCCGTCGGCTGCTCGAAGGTGTTCCAGCAGTTGGCGCGGCTGGCCGGCGCGCGCCCGCAGCACGAAGGGCCGTTCGTGCCGCGCACCCTGCGCCTGGCCGACCTGCGCCAGTGGGTGCCGAGGCTCGCCCGGATGCCCGCGCCGCGACGGGCGCGGCTGCCCGGCATCTCGCCGCACCGCGCCGGGCAGTCGCTCGCCGGCGCGCTGGTCGCGGAGGCGCTGATGGTGGCCACCGGCCACGACGAGGTGGAGATATGCCCGTGGTCGACGAGGGAAGGGCTGCTGCTCACCCTCTCCGAGGTGGGCTACGACGAGTTCTGCCGGGTGGCTTGAAGGGAACGGAATGCTGGCGCTGTCGGTCGAGACCCACCGGACGGGGTGCGCGGTGGTCGTGGCGACCGGGGAGTTGGACCTGGCGGGAGCGCGCCGGGTGCTGGACAAGATGGACCGCCTGGTGACCGAGGGACGTGACCGGATCGTCCTCGACATGGCGGGGGTCGCGTTCTGCGGGGCGCAGGCGATGAGCGCGTTGGTGCGCACCAGGGCGCGGGCGCAGCGGGCGGGCGGCTGGTTGCGGCTGGCCGCCGTGCCGCCGCACGTCCGGCGGGTGTTCGAGCGCACCGACCTGGACCGGCTGTTCCCGCGGTACCCGGACGTGGCGTCGGCGGCCACCGGGCGTGCTGTGCCGGCCGGTGCGGTGGCGAGCGCTGAGCGTGCGGCCG
>NZ_JBHTLK010000243.1:0-10161 GCF_042678885.1 Saccharothrix hoggarensis | reverse complement strand
CCTCGGGCTGCTCGGCGCGCTGGGCGCGGGAGCGGTGGTCGTGCCGCTCGACCCGGAGGACCCGCCGGCCAGGCAACGGCTGCTGCTCGACGCGGTGGACGCCGACGTGGACGTGGTGCTGTGCGACGACACCGCGACGACCGCGCCGCACGTCCGGCGCGTCCCGCTGGACCAGGTCGCCGCCGCGTCGGGCGACCTGTCGTCCCCGGCGCCGGTGGACGCCGCCGCGGTCGTCTTCACCCCCGGCACGGCGCGCGGACCCGCCGGCGTGGTCCTGTCGCACGGCGCGCTGGCGGACCTGCTGCGGTCGCCGCACCTCCTAGCCGCGACGGGCCGCGAGCGCGTGGCCCTCACCGCGACCGGCGAAGGGCTGTGGGAACAGCTGACGTGGCTGGTCGCCGGGCACGAGCTGCACGTCGTGCCGGACGTGTCCGCCGCGGTGGCGGGCCGTGCGGTCGACGTGGTGCGCCTGACCGTGCCGCAGGCGCGGCGGCTGCTCGACGTCGGCGCGCTCGACGACGCCCGCGTCGTGGTGCTCCTGGAAGGCGGGACGGTGCCCGTCGACGTGTGGCGCGGCGTGGCTCGGGCCGCGGGCGTCCGCGAGGCGTGGGCGCTCTACGGCACTCCGGAGGGCGGTGTCGACGCGCTGACCTGCCGGCTGTCCGACAGCGCCACGCCCGTGGCGGGCAGGCCGCGACCGGGCCGGGTCGTCCGCGTGCTGGACGAGGCGGGCCCGCCGGTGCCGGACGGCGAGGTCGGCGAGGTCTACCTCGGCGGGCACCGGACCGTCGGCCACGTCGGCGCGTCCGACCGGTTCGTCGCGGACCCGTTCGGCCCGAACCTCGGGGACCGCCTGTGCCGCACCGGGGACCTCGGCCGGTTCACCGCCGACGGCGTGGTCGAGCTGGTCGGCCGCGCGGACCGGCGCACGCTGGTCGGGGGCCGCCTCGCGGACCCGGCGGAGGTCGAGGCCGAGCTGACCGCGCACCCGCGCGTGCGGGACGCCGCGGTCACCGTGCGGGACGACCGTTTCGTCGCGACCGTCGTGCCCGAGGAAGGCGACCACGCCGAGGTGTCGCTGCTCGACGCCGCCGACGAGCCCCTGCCCGAGCCGCAGCTGCGGGACTGGGTGGAGGGGACCGTCGACCGGCTCCGCGCGCTGCACCCGAAACGGGTGCTGGAACTCGGCGCGGGAACCGGACTGGTCCTGCGCGCGCTGGTGGAGGACGGGCACGTCGAGCACTACCTGGCGACGGACCACTCCACCGCCGCCACGGCGCAACTCGCCGAGATCGCCGACGCGCTGAAGCCCTCGGGCGCCGTCATCGAGGTCGTCCGGGCCGACGCGCTCGCCGCCCTCGCGGACGCCGGCACGGGCTACGACCTCGTGGTGGTCAACTCGGTGGCGCGGCACTTCCCGTCCACGCGGTACCTGGACGAGGTGGTCGCGGCGTCGGTCCGGGTGCTGGCGCCGGGCGGGCACCTGTTCCTCGGCGACCTGCGCAACGCCGAGCTGCTGGACGCCGCGGCCCACCTCAAGCACCACCTCCGCGGCGGCCCCGACGTCACGCCCGAGGAGGTGTCCCGGCTGGCCGCGCAGGAGCTGAGGGCGGACGGGGAGCTGGCCGTGTCGCCCGCGCACCTGGCCGGGTTCGGCGCGCGGTGGCGGCGGTTCACTGCGGTGGAGATCGCGCCCCGGCGGGGCGAGTTCCCCAACGAGGTGACGCTGTTCCGCTACGACGCCGTGCTGCACCTGGGCTGCGCGCTGCCCGACGCCGACGTCGAGTGGGAACCGGGCGAGGGCGCGACGCTGCGCGCCGTCGAACGGCGGCTGACCGGACCGCGCCGGGCGTTCGGACTGCGGGGCGTGCGCAACGCCCGGTTGGCCGAGGCCGCCCACGTGCTGCGCGCGTGCGGCGTGCGGGCCGAGGACGACACCTCGCCGGGACTCGACCCGCAGGCGTTGTGGCGGCTCGGCGGGCGGCACGACTGGCACGTGCGGGTGAGCTGGGCGTCGGCCGACCCCACCGGCGCGTACGACGTGTCGTTCCTGCCCGAGGCGGACCACTACGCGCTGGCCGACCCGCTGCCGCGGACCCACCGGCCCGCCGCCGGCCGGACCGTGCTGTTCCCGCCGGCGGTCGAGGCGGGGCTGCGCGACGAGCTGCGGGCCGCCCTGGCCGACCGGCTGCCCGCCGCACTGGTGCCGGCGGACGTGGTGCTCGCGGAGAGGATCGAGGAGACCGACGGTGGCAGGTGACGTGGTGATCCCGGCGTCGTCGGCGCAGAAGCGCTTCCGGCTGCTGCACGAGCTGGCCGACCACCCGGGCGCGCTCACCCTCCCGGTGGCGTTCGAGCTGCACGGCGACGTGGACGTGGACCGGCTGGACGCGGCCGTCGCCGCCGTGGTGGCCCGGCACGAGGCCCTGCGCACGACGTTCGAGGAGGTCGACGGCCTGCTGCACCAGCGGATCGCGGACCGGCGCGCGGGGCTGGAGTACCTCGACCTGTGCGACGAGCGGGGGATCGACCTCGACGCGGCGGTGCGGGTGTTCCTGGAGGACAACGACACCCGGCCGTTCGACCTGGTCGCCGGACCGGTGTTCGGCGTGCGGCTGGTCCGGCTGGAGCCGCGGCGGTGGCTGTTCCTGCTCGCCGCGCACCACATCGCGGTGGACGCCTGGTCGCTGCACGTGGTGCTGCGGGAGATCGGCGAGCGGTACGCCGAGCCCGACGCGGCGCCGGCGGCCCGGCAGTACCGGGAGGCCGTGGCCGAGGAGGAGAGGTGGGGCCGCACGGCCGAGGCGGACGCCGAGGTCGCGCACTGGCGTGACGTGCTGGCCGGCGCGCCCGAGCCCGTGCCGCTGCCGGGCTCGCCGCGCCGCCCGCCCCGCCGGACGTACGTGATCGACCAGGTCCCGATCCCGGTCGACGGACGGGTCGCGGCGGCGTTGGACGAGGTCGCCGTGCGGTCCCGCGCCTCCCGCTTCGCCGTGCTGCTGGCCGCGCTGGCGCGGTTCTGGGAGCGCACGACCGGCAGCGGGGACCTCGTCGTCGGCACGCCCGCCGGCGGTCGGGCGAGTCGGGCCGACGAGACCGTGGTCGGTCCGATGATCAACACCGTGCTGCTGCGACCCCGCACCGACGCCGCCGTGCCGTTCGACGAGGCCGTGCGGCGGGCGCGGGACGTGACGTTCGACGCGCTGGACCACGGCCGGGCGCCGTTCGACCGGGTGGTGTCCGCGCTCGCGCCCCGGCGCGACCCGTCGCACTCGCCGTTGTGCCAGGTCATGCTGATCACCCAGCGGGGACTGGCGGGCTCGCTGTCGCTGCCGGGGGTCGAGGTCCGGTTCCTGCCGCGGCCCGCGCAGCGCACCTCCGACCTCGACCTGACCTTCATCGTGGACGTGGAGGCGGCGGGCGCGGACGCGGTCCTGGAGTACGCGACGGACCTGTACTCGGAGGCGGAGGCGGCCGACATCGCCCGGGGGTTCGCGGACGTGCTCGCCGAATCGCTGCTCACCGACACGCCCGCCGACGTGCCTGCGGGCTTCCCGCCCACGAGTGACGTGCGCGGCGGGCCGCGACACCGCCACGAGGAGCCGATCGGACCGGCCGCCGTGGCGGCGCTGCGGAACCTCGCCGGTGACGCGTCACCCCTCGCCGTGGCACTGGCGGCCGTCGACGTCCTGCTGGCGCGGCACGACGGCGGGTCCGACGCCGAGGTCGGGGCGCTGCTGGACGGCGTGCCGCCGCGCGCGGTCCGGCCACGCCTCGACGACGACCCGACGTTCCGCGACGCGGTCGGCCGCCCGCTCGCCGCGCTGGCCGACGCGCACCGCGGCGCCGGCTTCGGCGTCGCGATCACCACCGAGGCCGGGTGCGCGCGGGACGACGCGGACGTCGTGGTCGCGCTCGTGCTCGACGACCGGCCGCGGTTCGAGTGGACCTACGACGCCGACCGGTTCGACCCGGCCGCGGTCGAAGGGCCGGCCGCGCGGCTGACCGTGCTGCTCGGCTCGCTGCTAGCCGCGCCGGACCGCCCGGTGTCCGAGGCCAACCTGCTCCCCGCCGCCGAGCGGGAAGCGGTGCTGCGCGCCGCGCGCGGACCGGTCGTGCCGATCCCCGAAGGCGGTGTCGTGCCGATGATCGCGCCCGCCGCCGCCCGGAACCCGGACCGCCCGGCCGTCCGCTGCGGCACGGAGACCCTGACGTACCGGGAGCTGGACGCCGCCGCCGACGACCTCGCCGGACGGCTGGTCGCCGGGCAGGTCGGGCCCGGCGAGGTGGTCGGCCTGTGCCTGGACCGGTCCGCGTCGGCGGTGGTCGCGATCCTGGCGATCCTGCGGGCGGGCGCCGTGTACGCGCCGCTCGACCCCGACCTCCCCGCGGCTCGGATGGCCCGGCTCGTCGCCAACGCCGGCATCCGGTTCGCGGTGACGTCGGCGGACCTGTGGGACCGCGTCCCGACCCCGGTGGCAGTGCTGGTCGACTCCACCGAGGCGCCGGCCGCGGCACTGCCCACCGCGACACCGGCCGCGGCACCGCCCACCGCGACACCGGTCGCGGCACCGCCCACCGCGGCACCGCCCACCGCGACTCCCGCACCGGACGACCTGGCGTACGTGATCCACACCAGCGGCTCGACCGGTGAGCCGAAGGGCGTCGCGGTCGAGCACCGCAACCTGGCCAACCTGGTCGTCCCGCTGATCGCGCACATCGGCCTGACCGGCGACGACGTGGTGCTGGCGGCGGCGCGGTTCTCGTTCGACATGTCCATCTTCGAGCTGTTCGCACCGCTGGTCGCCGGCGCGTGCCTGGTCCTGGCCGAGACGGGCGTGGCAGGCGACCCGGACCGCCTGCGCGCCCTGATCGAGACCTCCGGCGCGACGGTGATGCAGGCGACGCCGTCGTCCTGGCAGAACCTCCTCGACGCCGGGTGGCCCGGCAGCCCCGCGTTGCGCGCGCTCTGCGGCGGCGAGCCGTTGACCGACGCGCTCGCCGCCCGGCTCGCGGCGCGGGTCGGGACGCTGTGGAACATCTACGGCCCGACCGAGACCACGGTCTGGTCGACGTGCGACCGCGTCGACCCCGCGGACCCCGTCGTCACGATCGGCGTGCCGCTGGCCAACACCAGCTGCTACGTGGTCGACGGGCGCTCGCGGCCGGTGCCGCCGGGCGTGACGGGGGAGCTGTGCGTCGCGGGCGGCGGTGTCGCGCGCGGCTACCTGGGACGGCCCGAGCTGACGGCGGAACGCTTCGCGGAGGACGTGGTCGGCGGCGCCGGCCGGTGGTACCGGACGGGCGACCTCGCCCGGTTGCGCCCGGACGGGCGGTTCGAGCTGCTGGGCCGGATGGACCGCCAGGTCAAGCTGCGCGGGTACCGCATCGAGCTGGGCGAGGTGGAGGCCGTGCTGGGCCGCCACCCCGGGGTGCGGCAGGTCGCCGTCGTCGTCGCGGGCGACGACCCCGCGCGCCGCCACCTGGCCGCCTACGTCGTCGGCGACGCCGACCACGGCGAGCTGCGCGCCGCGGCGGCCGAGCACCTGCCGTCGTACATGGTCCCGTCCCGCTTCTTCACGCTTGACGCGATGCCGTTGTCGCCGAACGGTAAGCTCGACCACGCCGCGCTCAAAAGTCCACAGTGGACCGTCCGTGGGCCGTCCGGGCCGTTGCCGCGCACCGAGACCGAACGGCGGGTGGCGGAGGTGTGGCGTGAGGTGCTGGGCGTGCCCGACGTGCGGCTCACCGACGACTTCCTGGACCTGGGCGGCCATTCCCTGTCCGCCACGATGCTGATGGCCCGGCTGAACGAGCTGTTTGCAGTACGCTTGCCGATGCGTGCGCCGTTCGAGGCGTCGACCCCCGCTGGCCTGGTGGCGCTGATCCACGCCACGACCGAGGAGAGCAGAACCGCATGAAAGCCCCTCTTCCGGTGCGGATCGTGGTGGACAACCCCCGGATCAGGCCGGTTCTGCTGTGGTCGTTCCTGGCGCGCCTGCCGCTCGGCATGGTGTTCGAGGCGCTGCTGTTCGGCGTGCAGAAGGCGACCGGTTCGCTCCAGCTCGCGGGCGTGGTGACGGCGACCGCCGCCGTCAGCACCGCGGTCGGCGCGCCCGTGCAGGGCCGCATGCTCGACCGGTACGACAAGAAGGTCGTGGTCCGCTGGTTCGCCGTGGCGCAGGTGCTGACCCTGGCCGTGCTGAGCTTCGTGACCGCGACCGACCGCCTCCCCGGCGCGGTGCTGATCGCGCTGGCCGTCGCGGTGGGCTTCACGATCCCCGCGCTGTCGGCCATGACCCGGCTCGTGCTGAAGAACGGCACGCCGGCGGGCGACCTCAACGCCGCGTTCAGCCTGGACGCGACCACGCTGGAGTTCATCTTCATCATCGGACCGGCGCTCGCCGCGTGGGGTGTCGTCGCGGCCGGCCCGTCGGTGGTGTTCGGGGCCAGCGCGGTCTGCGTGCTCCTCGGCACCGCCTTCTTCCTGTACACCACCGATCCCACCTGGTTCCGGACCGGCGCCGCCGACGAGACCGAGGCCGAGGCCGAGGAGAACGGCGGCAGGAAGGGCCGCCGCAAGCGCGTCCTGCCCGGTCGCGCGGTCGCGTGGTTCGTGCCGTCGATCGTGCTGTGCGCCATCCCGCTCGGCGTGGTGGAGGCTGGTCTCATCCAGCTGACCGTCGAGCGCGGCGACTCGATCGCGCCGGTCGGCATCGGGCTGTCGTTGCTCGGCGTCGGCAGCCTGGTGGGCGGCCTGGTGTTCGCCGCGGTGCGCTGGAACGCGAAGCTGAGCGTGCAGTTCGTGCTGTTGTCCGTGGCGCACTTCGGCATCCTCGCGGTGCTCATCACCCGGCCGAACTACGTGGTGGCCGGGGTCGTCCTGGTGCTGGCCGGGTTGTTCGTGGTGCCGCTGCTGAGCCTGACGAGCCAGCTGCTCGACCGGCTCAGCCCGCCGGAGGCCTGGGCGGAGTCGCAGAGCTGGGGCGGCGCGGGCAACACCGCGGGGTCCGCCATCGGGCTCACGCTCGGCGGTGTGGTCGCCGGCGCGAGCGGGTCGTTCACCGGGTTCGTGGTCGCGACGGTGATCGCCGTCGTCGGCATCGTGGTCGCGCTGCCCGCGTTCCGCGGCGGCCAGGACCTCAGGGGCACCGTCGTCGTGGAGAAGGTGGAGCAGCCGTGATCGGTGTGAACGAGGACGTCCTGGTGCGGTTGGCCGGCCCGGAGGAGCCAGAGCTGGAGCTGGTCGTGTTCCCGGGCGCGGGCGCCGGCCCCAGCGCGGTCGTGGCGTGGCGCGACCTGGTGCCGCCGACCTGGCGGCTGAGCGCGGTCTGCCTGCCCGGTCGCGGCGCGCGCTTCGGCGAGCCCGTGTTCGAGGAACCCGGCCGCATCGCCGACGAGGAGGTCGCCGCGCTCGCGGGCGTCGACCGGCCGGTGGTGTTCGCCGGGCACAGCATCGGGGCGCTGTGGGCGCTGGAGACCGCGACCAGGGTGCCGCCGGCGCTGCTGGTCACGGCCGCCTGCCAGGCGCCGCCGCCGGGCGGCACCGTCCCCACGTTCGAGGCGTCCGAGGAGGACGACCGCGAGTTCATCCGCGACCTGCTGGTGGCGCTCGGCGTCACCGACGAGGACACGCTGGACGAGCTGGTGGACATCTCGGTGCCGGTGCTGCGGGCGGACATCGACCTGGCCGCGCGCTGGGCCGCGCCCGATGTCCGCCTCGCCTGCCCGATCCTGTCGTTCTACGGCACGGAGGACCCCACACCCTCGGTGCCGTGGTCGGACTACACCGCCACCGCCGACGTGGTCACCGTTCCCGGCGACCACTACTTCTTCCAGGACTCCGCGCCCGCGGTCGTCGCGGAGCTGACGGCGCGCGTCGCCCGGTGACCGCCGCCTAGGAGACGGCCATCATCCGTTCCAGGTGCCGCGGGTTCCGCTGCACGGCCTGGGCGACGTAGTTCTTGCGCAGCAACTCGTGCAGGTCGGGCCCGAGCTGGTTGGCGACGGGGTGGTCGCGCCAGGTCAGCGCGTGCCTGGTGCTGGGCGCGGACTTGAGCGGGATGCGCACGACCCCCGGCACGGGCGTCCGCGCCGGCGGGGCGATGTCGATCGCCGTCGTCATCCGCAGCAGGTCGTCGATCAGTTCCGTCGAGTCGACGTGGTGCACGAACCGCAACGTCACCGACTGCTCGGCGAAGATCCGCACGACGAGGTCGTACAGGTCCTCGACGGGCGCGATGAGGTCGAAGTCCCGCAGGTCGGCGATGTCGAGGACGGCGCGCTTGGCCAGCGGGTGGTGCTCGCCGAGGTAGGCCCACACCGAGTCGTGCGCGATGTCCTGGCTGTGCAGGCCGGTCAGGTCCAGCTCCAGCCGGGTCGTCACCCCGTACCAGGTCTGCCAGACCAGGAAGTCGACCTCGCCCCGGCGCAGGTCCTCCAGCCCCAGCGTGGTGGACCGGTAGTGCCGGGGTTCCCACTGCAGCAACGGTTCCAGCGCCGTGATCCGGTCCCACACCGTCGCCGGGTTGGTCCGGTAGAACCCGACCCGCAGCGGGCGGCGGAGGTCGTCGCGCCGCCGGTCGCTGGGCTGGGCCACCTCCCGCTGCGTGGTCTCCCAGATCCGGTCGATGACCGTGACCGCCTCCAGCACCGCCTTTCCCGATTCGGTCAGCGCCACGGTGGTCGTGGTGCGGTCGAGCAGCTTGTTGCGGAGCGAGCGCTCCAACCTCCGGATCCGCTGGGACACCGCCGACACGGAGACGTGAAGGCGCTTCGACGCCCTGGTGAAAGACCTTTCTTCGGCGACCACCCGAAATGTGCGCAGATCAACCCAATTCACGAATCCCCCAATTCTGTGAAGCTTGGCGCCTTCGACCATAGCACCGCCGCACGAGCGCGCGCCGCCCTTTCGGGGACCGCTCCCCGCGAGCTCGCGGGGGAGTGCGCGGGCGAGCCGGGAGAGCCTGTGACGTGTGCCACGTCGTCCCACGTAACGGCTCCGGCGGGCGGAAACCGGTGGTAGGGCGTCTGTCGGTGTCACTGCGGAACCCCGATTCGACGTCAGGTCGGGCACGGTCGCGGGCGGCGGGGCGTCCCCTGCGCGCGGCACGGCCGCCGTCCGGTGCCGAACCGCATTGTGTCGACCTCGGCGCCGAGTCGCGAACGTTTATCGGTTTGCCATTGCGGCTTGTGCCCGTCGTCCGGAAATAACCGACCGAGAACTCCTCCCGGTCGCTTTCCGCGATGGTTCGGGGTCCGATGTGTCCCGCCAGCGGGAATGCGGGAGCGTCGATCGCGGGCGTCGCGCCGCACCCGTCCCCGCGATCGGGTGTCGATCGACGCCCTCCGGGTACGAGTGGGGGTGACGAGGAGGTGCAGTAGTGCTCGAAGAGAAACTCCGCACGTCCATCGACGTCGTGGTCAGCGTGATCGAGGCGGCCGGCGCCTGCGTCATCGTGGTGGGCGCGGTGTGGGCGGTGGTCCGCTTCCTGATCGCCGGCGTCCGCGACCGCGACGCGGCGGCGTTCACGTCCGTGCGCCTGACGCTCGGCAGGTTCCTGGCCCTCGGGTTGGAGTTCCTGCTGGCCGCGGACATCCTGGAGACGGCGGTTGCGCCGACGTTCGAGGAGATCGGGAAGCTCGCGGCGATCGCGGCCATCCGGACGGCGCTGAACTACTTCCTGCGCCACGAGATCGAGCAGGAGCAGCGGGCGGTGGAGCGCGACGGCGGGGCGCGGGCGTCCGCGCGCCCGGACGGTGGCGACGGGTGACCGCCAGAACTGTCCACAATGGACTAGGGGTCACTCCGGGCGGATCGAGAACGCCCTGGGGTACTTCCGGCCCGGTGACGGCGCGGGCGAACCGGTGAACGACACCGGCGTCCCGGTCGGCAGCATGGCGCGGCCTTCGGGCAGCTCGTCGCGCGAGGCGAACCACGAGCCGCCGCGGCTGTCGGTGATGAACCCGTGCGGCTGCCCGGCGCGCCAGCCGGTCACCGTCCCGCGACGGCGGCCGCGCGGCGAGCCGACGGGAGAGGCCACCGCGCCGTTCGACCGCACGAACGGCCGTCGCAGCGGGTAGTCCTCGCGGTCGGCGGGCGCGAACAGGGTGTCGAACGCGGGCGTGACGGTGGCCGCCGCGCGCAACGGCGCCGCGGTA
>NZ_JBHTLK010000242.1:0-10221 GCF_042678885.1 Saccharothrix hoggarensis | reverse complement strand
TCGCCGGCGCCGAACACCAGCACCAGCGCCGCCACGCCCGCCGCCGCCACCAGCGGCAGCCCGACCACGGCCGACAGGCAGCCGCGCCCGCTGCGCGGGAACTCGCGATGACTCACCGAACCCGAACCCCTGCCGACACCGATACCCCCGAACCCGATCTTGCGTGCTCCCATGATCGGGCTCGGACCGCCGGTCGCGGCCCACCCCGGCGTCACACGCCAGGGTGGTCTTCGCTCACGGCAGTGGCGGCAGCTCCGGCGCGAGGGCCGCCGGCCGCGCCGCCAGCGCCTCCAGCGCCAGCCGCACCGCCGTGTCGAGCTGCGGGTCGCGCCCGGCCACGCGGTCCTGCGGCGTGATCACCACCTCGACGTCCGGGTCGACGCCGTGGTTCTCCACGTCCCACCCCGGCCCGGCGAACCAGGTCGCGTACCGGGGCTGCGTCACCAGCGTCCCGTCGACCAGGCTGTACCGCATGTCGATGCCGATCACCCCGCCCCACGTGCGGGTGCCGACGACCGGCCCGATGCCCATCTCCTTGATCGCCACGTTCACGATGTCGCCGTCGGACCCGGCGAACTCGTCCGCGATCGCCACCACGGGCCCGCGCGGCGCGTCCGCGGGGTAGCTGTCGGCCGTCGTGTACCCGCGGGCCACCGACCAGCCGATCACCTTGCGCCCCAGCTTCTCCACGACCAGCTCGGACGTGTGGCCGCCGCCGTTCTCGCGCACGTCGAGCACGACCGCCTCGCGGGCCAGCTCGACCCGGAGGTCCCGGTGCAGCTGAGCCCAGCCCGCGCCCATCATGTCCGGCACGTGCAGGTAGCCGACCCGGCCCTCCGACAGCTCGTGCACGCGCGCCCGCCGGTCGGCCACCCACGCGTGGTAGCGCAGCGGCTCCTCGTCGTCCAGCGGCACGACCACGACGCGTCGGGGCTCACCACCGCCGCCGGGCCGCACGGTCAGCTCCACCGGCTTGTCGGCCGTGCCGACGAGGAGCGGCGCGGGACCGGTCACCGGGTCGACCTGCCGGCCGTCCACGGCGACGATCGCGTCACCCGGCCGCACGGCCACGCCCGGCGCGGCCAGCGGCGACCGCGCCGCCGGGTCCGACGTCTCGCCGGGGATGATCCGCACGATCCGCCACGCGCCCGACTCGTCCCGTTCGAGGTCCGCGCCGAGCAGGCCCACGGCACGCCCGCGCGCCCCGCCACCGGACGGGATGACGTAGGCGTGGGACGTGCCCAGCTCGCCCTGCACCTCCCACAGCAGGTCCACCAGGTCGCTGTAGCTGCCGAGCCGGTCCACGAGCGGCCGGTAGCGCTCCAGCACGCCCGCCCAGTCGACGCCGCCCATGTCGGTGCGCCAGAAGTGGTCCCGCATCAGCCGGCCCGCCTCGGCGTACGCCTGCCGCCACTCGGCCGCCCGGTCCACGACCACCCGCACCCGCGACAGGTCGACCTCCACGCAGTCACTGTCGTCGGAGTCGACCTTGCGGTCCGTCGGCACGACGCGCAGGTCGTCGCCGTCCTGCACCACCATCCGCTGGCCGTCGCCGGTCACGTCGAACGAGTCGACGCCGTCCACGAGCGTCTCGGTGCGGGACTTGGCCAGGTCGAACCGCTCCAGCACCGCGCGCGGCGGCCGGGACGACGGCCCGGCGAGGTTGTCGCCCAGCACCCCGCGCAACGGCGACCGCAGCCACAGCAGCCCGCCCTTGGCGGCGGTGAGGCCCGAGTAGCGGGCGGCGGCGACGGGCACCGTCACCACCCGGTCCGCCAGCCCGTCCAGGTCGACGACCGTGATCGGGTTCTCGTCGTCCTTGTGGTCCTTGTCCTTGTCGGACGAGTCGTCGCCGACCGGCCGGCCCAGGCGCAGCGGGTCGAACGGCGACGGCGTCGTCGCGGCCAGCGGCACCAGGAACGGCCGGCAGCCCGTCGGAAACGACAGGTCGAACACGTGCGCGTCGTACACCGGGTCGAAGCTGCGGACCGACAGGAACGCCAGGTAGCGGCCGTCCTCGGTGAACGTCGGCGAGAAGTCGGAGAAGCGCAGCGGCGTCACGTCCACCACGGACAGGTCGGTGGTGTTGGTCATCCGGATGTGCTGGAGCGGGCGCGGGCCGGGGTGCGACCAGGCGAGCCAGTTCGAGTCCGGCGAGAACGCCAGGTCGCTGACGTGGGGGTTCGCGCCCTTCAGGACTTCGCGGACCTCGCCCGACTCGACGTCGACCAGCAGCAGCCGCCCGTCGTGGGTGGCGACGGCGAGGCGGCGGCCGTCCGGCGAGACGGCCAGTTCCAGCACCCGGCCGAGCTTGCCCACGGCGACGCGGCGCGGTTCGTTGCCCGGCTCCACGCCGCCGACCGGCGAGAACTCCAGGCCCTCCTCGCCGTCCGCGTCGGTCACCCACACCACGCTGTCGCCGACGACCCGCGGCAGGCGCGCGCGGACGCCGGGCTGCTCGGCGAGGGCGCGCAACGGGCCGTCCCGGTGGGTCACCCAGTGCACCGTGCCGCGCACCTCGACCACACTGGCGCGGCCCGTCCGGTCGGGGTGGAAGTCGTCCGGCCGGGACGGCACGGCACGCGGCCGGCGGGCCGTGCGGGGGCCGCCCAGGGCGATCTCCAGCCGGCGCGGCTCGGCGTCCACGAGGTCGTCGAGCAACCACAGCTCGCCGGCCTGCTGCCAGACGACCCGCCGGCCGTCGCTCGACGCGACGCGCGCGTAGAACTCCTGCACGGAGTGCCGGCGCAGGTCCGACCCGTCCGGCGCCACCGAGTAGAGGCTGCCCACGCCGTCGTGGTCGGACAGGAACGCGATCCGGTCGCCGATCCACATCGGCGACGTCAGCGACGACGTCAGCTCGGGCAGGATGCGGGCGAACTCTCCGTCACCCGTCGCGTCGACCCACAGCTTGCCCGCCGCGCCGCCGCGGTAGCGCTTCCACCAGGCCGGGTCGCGGCCGTAGACGGAGGTGACGACGACCTGGCCGTCCGGGCCGAACGACACGTCGTCCACCCAGCCGAACGGCAGCCGGCGGGGCGGTCCGCCGTCGACCGGCACGGCGTGCGCCCACTGCCGGTTCGCGGTGGCCTGGCCGGCGGCGGTGACCGCGACGACGTCGCCGTCGGCCGTCCAGCCGCGCACGGAGGTCGCGTAGTCGCCCCAGTACGTCAGGCGGGTCGCCTCGCCGCCGTCGACCGGCGCGAGGTGCACCTCGGGCGCGCCGTCACGGCGGCTGGTCCACGCGAGCCGCGTGCCGGTGGGGTCGAAGCGGGGGAAGGACACCGGCACCTGGTCGGCGGTCACCCGCCAGGCGCGGCCGCCGTCGAGGGGGGCGAGCCACACGTCGTCCTCGGCCACGAAGGTCACCAGGTCGCCGTGCAGGTGCGGGAAGCGGAGGTAGGCCTCGGTCACCCGCCCGACGTTAGCGCCCCGTTCACCCGCGCTCGCCCCACCCCGGGAAGGTCGCTGCGGCATCGAGACCAAAGATCACCGATCGGGCCGCCGCGCGCCGGGCGCCGTGGGCGGTGACGTGCCAGTGGACGGTCAGGCGGGCCAGTGGACGGTCAGGCGGGCCAGTGCGCGCGCCAGTCGGCGGCGGTCATCGCGGTGACGCCGGCGGCGCGGGCGGCCCGTTCCGCGGCACGCACCTTCGCCTCGAACGCGCGCGCCACGGCCCGCAGCTCGGTCTCCGGGTCCTCGCCGGCGAGCTTCGCCAGGGCGGCCACGGCGAACAGGGTCGTGCCGGTGTCGTCGCCCTCGGGCAGGAGGTCCACCGGGAACCCGGCGCGCGCCACCCGCTGGGCCAGCTTCCCGGCCAGCGCCACCGCGGGCTGGCCGGTGGCGACGCCGTCCACGCTGGACTCGCGCCGCTTCTCGACCTGCTTCAGCTCCTCCCAGCGGTGCTGCTGGGACGTCGCGTCGTGCACCGCCGGGTCGTCGCCCTCGAACACGTGCGGGTGGCGGCCGACCAGCTTCGCGACCAGGTCGCCCGCGACCTCGTCGATGCCGAACGGGTCCTCGGCGTCCTCGGCGGCGATCCGCGCGTGGAACAGGACCTGGAGCAGGACGTCGCCCAGCTCCTCCCGCAACGCCGCCCGGTCGCCGTCCTCGATGGCCTCCAGCAGCTCGTAGGTCTCCTCCACGAGGTACTGGCGCAACGACTTGTGGTCCTGCTCGGCGTCCCACGGGCAGCCGCCGGGCGAGCGCAGCCGGTCCATGACGGCGGCGGCGTCGAGCAGCGGCACGGCGGGGGTGCGGATCACCGGGGAGCCCGCCGAGACCAGCGCGCGGGCGGCGGGCTCGTCCGGGTTCGTGGTGAGCAGCACGACCGACGGGCCGGGCGCGAAGGCGGACACCGGCTCCGCCGACCACAGGGCCGGGTCGACGCCCTCCCCCGCGTACACCGCCGCCGCGCCCCGCAGAGCGGGAAGCGCGGCGGCGGGCAGGACGGGGGTGGCGCCGACCAGGACCACGGTCACTGCGACGGTTCCCGGACGGTCGCCTGGTAGCCGGTCAGCTCGCCCTCGCTCGGCGCGAGGCCGATGGCGGTGCTGTCCCACACGCCGTAGCGCGGGTTGATCTGGATCTCCGGGTCGCCGGCGAGGGTCTGCAGGAGCCGCAGCCCGATCTGCTCCAGCACCTGGGGCGTCAGCTGCTGGGTGGACGACTCGCCGGGCGACCGCGCGTCGGTCCGGCGGTCGGTCACGTGCGCGACGATCCACTGGGCGCTGCCGGGTTCCGGCGCGAACGCCACGACCGTGCCCGGCTCGACGCCGAACAGCGGGAACTGGGCGGCCTGCGGCGACTCGGCCGACCGGACCCGCTGGGCCTTCTGCGCCATCGACTGGCCCTCGGCGCTCTGCGGCGCGGCGGCGATGAACTCGGCCATCTTCGCCGGGTTCGCGGCCACCTGCTTGGCCTTGTCGACGGCCTCGGAGCTGTCCTTGGTGAAGAAGTAGTCGAACGTGACTTCCATCCGGTCCGCGTACTTGCGCGCCAGCTCGACCAGCAGCAGCTGGTCCCTGGCCCGCTCGCGGAACGTCGTCGCGTCGTACGGGGTCCGCTGCGAGGCGAGTTCCGCGCCGCCGGCCCGTTCGATCGACTCGGACACGGCCTCCTCGGACACGGTCACGCCCTCGCGCCGCGCGGCCTCCTCGATCAGCTCGTGCCGCACGCCCAGGGTCACCACCAGGCGGGCGACCTGGTCGAGCTTGCGCTGTTCGTGCAGCTCCTGGACGTCGGGCTCCTTCTTGAGCACCACGTCCACCCGCTGCTGCACCTGCTCCAACGGCAGCACGGTGTCGCCGACGATCGCGGCGGAGCCGACGTGGCCGGGGCCGGTACCGCAGCCCGCCACCAGCAGTGCCGCCGAGGTCAGGGCGACCGCCGCGCCGATCAGGGTGAAGCGCCTCTGCACAGTCCTCACGACCAGTACCTTCTCACGACCTCGTGACGCCGCTCACGGGAGTCCCCGCCAAGGACTCCAGGAAACCGGCGCACCAATCGAGCAGGTCCTGGTCCCGCAACTGGGGTGCGCCCATCCGGCCGCCCGCCGCGCCCTCCGTCGGCCGCGGCACGTTCACCATCCGGGTGTTGGGCTTGTAGACCGCCTTGGGGAACAGCCGGCGCAGCCGCACGAGCTGGCTGTCCTTCAGCTCCAGCGGCGCGAACCGGATCGTCGCGCCCTGCGTGGCGACCTCGGTGACGCCGTGCGCCCGGCACGTCTGCCGGAACCTCGCCACGGCGAGCAGCCGCTCGACGGGCAGCGGCGGCGTGCCGTAGCGGTCCTTCAGCTCGTCCCGCACGGACTCCAGCGCCTCGGCGTCGCCCGCGGCGGCGATCTTGCGGTACGCCTCCAGCCGCAGCCGCTCGCCCGGCACGTAGTCGTGCGGGATGTGCGCGTCCACGGGCAGGTCGACGCGGACCTCGGCCAGGTCCTCCTCGACCTCGCCGTCCGCGCCCGCGTGCTTGCGGAACGCCTCGACGGCCTCGCCGACCAGCCGCACGTACAGGTCGAAGCCGACGCCCGCGATGTGCCCGGACTGCTCGGCGCCGAGGATGTTGCCCGCGCCGCGGATCTCCAGGTCCTTCATGGCCACCGCCATGCCCGCGCCCAGCTCGGTGTTCTGCGCGATCGTGGCGAGCCGGTCGTGCGCGGTCTCGGTGAGCGGCGCCTCGGGCGGGTACAGGAAGTAGGCGTAGCCGCGTTCGCGACCGCGGCCGACGCGTCCGCGCAGCTGGTGCAGCTGGGCCAGGCCGAGCAGGTCGCCGCGCTCCACGATGAGCGTGTTGGCGTTGGAGATGTCCAGGCCGGTCTCGACGATCGTGGTGCACACGAGCACGTCGTACTCGTTCTCCCAGAACCCCTGGATGATCTTCTCCAGCTTGTCCTCGTTCATCTGGCCGTGCGCGGTGATCACGCGCGCCTCGGGGACCAGCTCGCGGATGTGCCGGGCGGCCTTCTCGATCGAGGACACCCGGTTGTGCACGTAGAACACCTGGCCGTCGCGCAGCAGCTCGCGGCGGATGGCCGCGCCGACCTGCTTGTCGTCGTACGCGCCGACGTAGGTCAGGATCGGGTGCCGCTCCTCGGGCGGGGTGAGGATGGTGGACATCTCGCGGATGCCCGCGAGCGACATCTCCAGCGTGCGCGGGATCGGGGTCGCGGACATCGTGAGCACGTCCACGTGCGTGCGGAGCGCCTTGATGTGCTCCTTGTGCTCGACGCCGAACCGCTGCTCCTCGTCCACGATCACGAGGCCGAGGTCCTTGTAGCGCAGGCTCTTCTGGAGCAGGCGGTGCGTGCCGATGACGATGTCCACGTCGCCCTCGGCGAGGCCGGTGATCGTCTGCTCGGCCTCCAGCGGGTCGGTGAACCGGGACAGGCCCTTGATGTTCACCGGGAACGCCCGCATCCGCTCGGTGAACGTGTTGAGGTGCTGCTGCGCGAGCAGCGTCGTCGGCACCAGCACCACGACCTGCTTGCCGTCCTGCACCGCCTTGAACGCCGCCCGCACGGCGATCTCGGTCTTGCCGTAGCCGACGTCGCCGCAGATCACCCGGTCCATCGGGACCGTGCGCTCCATGTCGGCCTTGACCTCGTCGATGGCCGCCATCTGGTCGAGCGTCTCGGTGAACGGGAACGCGTCCTCCAGCTCGCGCTGCCACGGCGTGTCCGGCGCGAACGCGTGACCGGGAGCGGCCTGGCGCGCGGCGTACAGCTGCACCAGCTCGGCGGCGATCTGCTTGACCGCCTTCTTCGCCTTGGCCTTGGTGTTCTTCCAGTCGCTGCCGCCCAGCTTGTTCAGCGTGGGCAGCTCGCCGCCGACGTACCGGGACACCTCGTCCAGCTGGTCGGTCGGCACGAACAGCCGGTCGCCGGGCTGGCCCCGCTTGCTGGAGCCGTACTCCAGCACCAGGTACTCGCGGGTCGCGCCCGCGACCGTGCGCTGGACCATCTCGACGTACTTGCCGATGCCGTGCTGCTCGTGCACGACGTAGTCGCCGGGCTTCAGGGCGAGCGGGTCCACCGCGTTGCGGCGGCGGCTGGGCATGCGGCGCATGTCCTTGGTGCTGGTGCCGTGCCTGCCGCCGGTGAGGTCGGTCTCGGTGAGCACGACCAGCGCCAGCTCGGGCAGCGAGAAGCCGTCCTCCAGCGCGCCCCGCACGACGGTGACCGCGCCCTGGCGCGGCGCGCTGTCGAGGGTGTCGCGGAGGACGACGTTCACGTCGGCTTCGCGCAGCTGCTCGGTCGCCCGCTGGGCCGTGCCCGCGCCGGGGACGACGAGCACCGCCGTGCCGCCGGAGACGGTGTGGGCGCGCAGGTCGGCGAACGCCCGGTCGATGTCGCCCTGGTAGGCCTCGACCTGCTTCAGCTCGAGCCGGACGACGTCCTCGCCCTCCGTGGTGAGCTGGCTAAGCGTCCACCAGGGCCGGCCCTGGGCCCGCGCGGACTGCGCCACGTCGGCGAGGCTGTGGTAGGCGCTGGAGTCCAGGTCGATGGGGCTCTGCCCGCCGCCCGCCGCGGCCATCCACGACGCCTCCAGGAACTCCTGGCCGGTGCGCACGAGGTCCGCGGCGCGCGCCCGGATCTTCTCCGGGTCGTTGAGGACGACGTGCGTGCCCTCGGGGACGACGTCGGTGAGCAGCTGCAGCTCGCCCTCGCACAGGGCCGGGATCAGGGCTTCCATGCCCTCCGACGGGATGCCCTCGGCGATCTTGCTCAGCAGCTCGTGCAGGTGCGCGTCGGCGGCGTGCCGCTCGGCCAGCGCGGCGGCCTTGGCCCTCACGTCGGCCGTCAGCAGCAGCTCGCGGCACGGCGGCGCGGTGAACCCGTCGACCTGCTGCGGCAGCGAGCGCTGGTCGGCGACGGCGAACGGGCGGATCTCGCTGACCTCGTCGCCCCAGAACTCGACCCGCAGCGGGTGCTCGGCGGTCGGCGGGAAGATGTCGAGGATGCCGCCGCGAACGGCGAACTCGCCGCGCTTCTCGACCATGTCGACGCGGGTGTAGGCGATCTCGGTCAGGTTGACCAGCAGCGCCTCGAAGTCGTGCTCGCCGCCCACGGCCAGGTGCACGGGCGCGAGGTCGCCGAGGCCGGGCGCCATCGGCTGGATCAGGCTGCGGACCGTGGTGATGACGACCTTGAGCGGGTGGTCGCCGGGGTGGGCGAGGCGGCGCAGCACCTGCAGGCGCGCGCCGACCGTGTCGGCCCTCGGCGACAGGCGCTCGTGCGGCAGCGTCTCCCAGGACGGGAACAGCGCGACCTGCTCCGGGCCGATCAGGTCGCAGAGGACGGCCTTCAGGTCGTCGGCCTCGCGGCCGGTGGCCGTCACGGCCAGCACGGGGGTGTGGTTCGCCAGGGCCGCCGCCACCAGCGGCCGGGCGGCGGGCGGCCCTTCGAGTTCGAGGTCGGGCACGCCGACCGAGTCGGTGAGGGCGCGCAGCGCCTTGTCGGGCAGGACAGCGGTCAGCAGGCCGGACAGCGGGCCGGGCTGGGGCATTGCGGTGGCTCCCCGGGACTGGAAACGCGGACAGACCCCTGCCCGGGACCGAACGTCCACCGGAGGGGTTCTCGGCTGCCAGCCTACGGGCCTGCCGCGCGGGGTGCGCCGTGATTTCGGTTGACCGGGCGGTGACCCTGGGTACGTGGAGCAGAGGGAGATCAGGGCCGACTACGACGATCGGCACGTCACCGTGTACCAGGCGTACTCGCCGGCCATCGCCGTCCCGGCACTGGCCGCGGGCCGGTTCGTGCCGCCGTTCAAGCGCGGCCGGATGACGTGGGTGAAGCCGTCGTTCCTGTGGATGATGTACCGCTCGGGGTGGGGGACGAAGCCCGACCAGGAGCGCGTCCTGGCCGTGCGAATCACCCGATCGGGGTTCGACTGGGCGGTGCGGGCGGCCGTGCCGAGCGACGAGGGCGTCGGCCGCAAACCGGACGTCCGCGTGCAGTGGGACCCGGAGCGGGACGTGCGGCTGAACGCGCTGCCGCACCGGTCGTTGCAGCTCGGGCTGGCCGGCGAGGCGTCACGCCGGTACGTGGACGAGTGGGTCGTGGGGCTGACCGACGTGACGCCCCTGGCCCACCGGGTGCACGCGCTGGTGCGCGCCGGTGACGTGGACGGCGCGCGTGCCCTGCTGCCGGTGGAACGCCCGTACCCGATGCCGGTCAACGAGGGCTGAGCACGGCTTTCAGCTCCGCCGGGCGGACCGCCGTCGGCACCAGGGCGCCGAGCCGGTCCGCCAGGCGGGTGTCGCGGAGCAGGACGCCCTCCCGCAGGCCGTCCGCCACCGCCGCGTGGTCGCGCTCGCGGGCCGCGTAGACGGCCTCCAGCTCGCCGTCGAGCAGGCGCTGGTAGTCCTCGCGCCAGTGCCAGCCGATGTCGGCGCCGAGCCGGGTGTTGGCCGCGTAGGCCGAGCCGCCGTTGGCGATCTTGCGCGCGTAGTGCCGGTAGCCGCGGTCGGGCACGTGCAGGATCTCCAGCGGCGCGAGCGGCGACTCGGCGCCGACCAGGGGGCCGGTCGCCGTGTGGTTGCCCTGCGCCACCTCGACGTCCGGGTCGGCCCGGTGGCACACCTTCGGGCCGATCCGCGTGCCGCGGGCGGACAGCGAGGCGGTGTCCCTGATGACGAGGCGGTCCACCCACGGCGCGGCCGGGTCGACCGCCGGGTCGGGAATCAGGTTGTCGCGGCGCGCCCGCACCACGCCCGCCCCGC
>NZ_JBHTLK010000241.1:0-10242 GCF_042678885.1 Saccharothrix hoggarensis | reverse complement strand
TCGCGCAGCAGCCGGGGGTCGTCGACCGGCCGGACGTGGTGCTGCTCGCGGCGTCGCTGGGCCTGCCCAGCGTGTCGCTGCTGGGCCGGCGCCTCGCCGAGGCCAGCGCGGACCACAGCACGCTCGTGTTCGCCGACGGCGACCTGGCGGCGCTGGAGGCGTGCGTCCGCGCCGGCTTCGACTACGTGACCCCGCCGTACTCGCCGGTGCTGCTGCGCAGCCGGCTGACGTCGTCGTGGGAGCGCAGCCGGTTGACGGTGACGGGGGAGCGGCTGGCGGTCGAGGCCACCGTGCGCGAGTACGAGCGGGACCTGTCGGTCGCGCACGACGTGCAGGCGGGCTTCCTGCCGGACGTGCTGCCGAAGCCACCCGGCTGGGAGTTCGCCGCCCGCTTCCGGCCGGCCCGCATGGTCGCCGGCGACTTCTACGACGGCTTCGAGCTGCTCGACGGCCGCCGGCTGGGGTTCGTCGTCGCGGACGTCTGCGACAAGGGGTTCGGCGCCGCCCTGTTCATGGCGCTGATCCGGACCCTGTTGCGGCACAACGCGGAGAACACGCCCGCGACCAGGATGTCCGACGGCTGCTCGCGGTTGTCGCCGCGGCTGACGTTCGGCGCCGGGCCGCTGGTCCAGGCCGTCGGGGACACCAACCGCTACCTGGCCCGCAACCACCTGCGCCAGGGCTACTTCGCCACGGTGTTCTTCGGCGTGCTGGACCCGTTGTCGGGAGGGCTGGTCTACATCAACTGCGGCCACAACCCGCCGGTCGTGGTCCGCGCCGACGGCACCCGCACCCCGTTGCCGCCCACCGGGCCCGCGATCGGGATGTTCGCCGACAGCGAGTACACCCTCGGCCGCGCGCACCTCAACCCCGGGGACTCGCTGTTCGTCTACACGGACGGGGTGGTGGAGGCGCGCGACGCGGACGGCGGGCAGTTCGGCTGGGCCGCGATGCTGGCCGCCCTCACGCCCCGGCGCACCGCGGAGGACCTGCTGGACGTCGTGGACGACGCGCTGCGGCGGCACGTCGGCGACGCCGAGCAGCACGACGACATCACCATGCTGGGGCTGCACCGCGTCGACGCGCCCACTTGTTAGGGATGGTTCCCTAACGTTAAGCTGCCGCTCGTCAGTACCCCTGGTCGAGTAGGAGCAAGAGCTTGAGCAACGCAGCACTGTCCCTCCGTGACGCCCGCCGCCTGCTGGACGCCGCGCTGGAGCACGCCGAGCAGCTGAACGTGGCCGTGGCCGTGTCCGTCGTCGACGCGGGCGGCAACACCAAGGCGTCCGCGCGCATGGACGGCGCGTCCTTCCTGGCCGGCTCGATCGCCACCAGCAAGGCCGTCACCTCCGCGGGCCTCGGCTTCGACACCGCGGGCCTGGGCCAGTTCCTGTCCGGCAACCCGACCCTGCTCGCCGGCCTCTCCAGCCAGCCCGGTGTCGCGGTCATCCCCGGCGGCGTCCCGATCGTGGTCGACGGCGTCCTCGTCGGCGCCATCGGCGTCTCCGGCGGTCAGGCCGGCGAGGACGAGCCGATCGCCAAGGCCGCCCTGGAGGCGTTGACCGCCGAAGTCGCGGTCGCCTGATGCGCCGGTCGGTGTGGGTGGCCCGCGCCGCCGCCCGCGCCGACTGGTTCCACGTCCGCGACGACGGACGGGGCCCTCGGTCGAGGGCGCCGTCCGTCGTCGCCGTGACGGGCTCACATCGTGGTGATCATGCCGCCGTCGATGAAGAAGTCCGACCCGTGCACGTTGGCGGCGCGGTCGCTCGCCAGGAACAGCACGACGTCGGCGACCTCCTCCGCCTTGGTGAACCGGCCGGTCACCATCCGGCTCGCCATCTCCTTGAGGAAGTCGTCCTGGTCGATGCCGACCGCGCGCACGACCGCGGGCGCGATGCCGTCCTCGCGGGTCCACAGCTCGGTCTCGACCGGGCCGGGGCTCACCGTGTTGACCCGGACGCCCTTCGGGCCGACCTCCTTGGACAGCGCCTTGGCGAAGTTGCTCAGCGCCGCCTTGCCCGCCGTGTAGTCGTACACGTCGGGGTCGGCCAGGAACGACATCACCGTGCTGACGTTCACGATGTTGCCGGAACCCCTGCCCACCATGTGGGGGAGCGCGGCGCGGGTCGACCGCACCGCGACCATCAGGTTGACGTCGAGGCCCCACTCCCACTGCTCGTCGGTGATGGCGAGGAAGCCGCCCATCCGGGGCTGCACGCCACCGACGTTGTTGACCAGCACGTCGACGGCGCCGAACGCCGACACCGCCTCGCCGACCAGCCGGTCCGCCTCGGCCTGGGTGGAGAGGTCGACGCGGACCGCGCGGACCTTCCCGCCCGAGGCGTCGACGACGGCCTGGAGGGCCGGGGTGATCGTGCGGGAACCCGTGACCACCAGCGCGCCCTCGCCGGCCAGGGCCTCGGTGACGGCCAGCCCGATGCCGCGGCTCGCTCCCGTCACCACCACGACCTTGCCCGAAAGATGCAGATCCATGTCCACTCCTCGTTGCTACCAGGTGGCACCCGAAATGCCGCGTGGAAGTCGAGGATAATTCGCCATGTGCCGTTCAAACCGGCGCGGAGCTTATCGCAGGCTACTACGTGCCGTATCGGCGGAACTCACGTAGTGCCGTTGCCCGCCGGCGTGCCCGTGGGGTTTCCGAGGATCCATCGGTAACGTTCTCGGCGATGTCCGAACACTCTCACAAGTAATGGGGTGCGGCTGCGAATGGCTATTGTCGAGACCATCAGGTTCCGCTTGGTCGAGGGCTTCGACGAGGCGAAGTTCCGTGAGATCAACATCCGGATGCAGCGCGAGTACATGGAGCCGAAGACCGGCTTCGTGTCGCGCCAGTCCGCGATCAGCCAGGACGGCGAGTGGCTGATCATCGTCACCTGGGCGAGCCCGGAGGCCGCCCAGGCCGTCATCTCGGCGTTCTACGGCGCGCCCGAGACGCAGGACTTCCTGGCCGCCATCGACCTGTCGACGGTGCAGCCGGGCAGCTACACGCTCGTCGAGCACTGATCGACGCCGGGCCGGACGGCTCCCCTCGGCCGTCCGGCCCGACGCTGCCCAGCGGCGGGCAAGCACGAACGATTCGTTCGCAATTCACGATCCGCCGCCGGGACACCGTCCGGCGGCCAGCGCCAACCGGAGGTGTCCGATGACCGCAGTCGACGAGGAGCGGCCCGGTCCCGCAGTTCCCGAAACACCCGCGAGAAAGACGCCGTCAGCCTGGCGGAGTCAGTGGTGGGTGGTTCTCTTCGGGTTGTACTCCATCGCATTCGGAATTTACAGCTTCGTCAGGTTCATCGGTTTCGACGTGTCCCAGTCGACGGCGCTGCCGCCGCGGCCGGAAGTGCCGCTGCAGTACCCGCTGCTGGCGCTGCACGTCATCTTCGGGTCGGTGGCCATGGTGACGGCACCGTTCCAGGTGTGGCCGTGGCTGCGCAACAGCCGGCCGAAGGTGCACCGGCGCATCGGCCTCGTCTACTACTTCGGCGGCGTGATCCCGTCCGGAATCCTCGCCATCCCGACCGCCGTGTTCGTCAGCGCGGGCCAGTCGCTGCGCATGGCGCTGTTCACCCTCGGCGTGCTCTGGCTGTTCACGACCTACGTCGGGTTCCGGGCCGCGCTGCAGGGCCGCTACGACGACCACCGGCGCTGGATGGTGCGCAACGTCGCGCTGACCACCAGCATCATCACCGCGCGGCTGATGTTCATGGCGAACTTCTTCGGCATCCAGATGCTCGCCCCGGACACCTACCCCGCAGACGCGCGCTGGACGTTCACCGAGGCGTACTCGGCGGGCATCTGGGGCGGTCTGGTGGTGCACCTGATCATCGCGGAGTGGATCTCGCTGCGGCCGCGCCGCCGGGCCCGCCGGGCCACGCGGACGTCGGTCACGACCGGGTGAAAACGGTGGCGGATCGGGAATATCCGGGGAACCGGTGGAGCTGAACTGATCATGACTATTGGGATCGTCGGCGCCGGCGAGATCGGCGGCGCGCTCGCGGTGCAACTCGTCCGCAACGGACACGACATCGTGATCGCGAACTCGCGCGGGCCGGAGACGTTGGAGAAGCTGATCGCACCACTGGGGCCGGGCGCCAAGGCCGGCACGGTGGCGGACGCCGCGCAGGCGGGCGAGGTGGTGTTCCTCGCCATCCCGTTCAACCGGTACCCCGAGCTGCCCGCGGAACCGTTCACGGGTCGGATCGTGGTCGACGCGGGCAACTACGACATCTACCGCGACGGCCGGTACCCGCAGCTCGACCGCGGTGAGACCACGTCCGGCCAGATGCTCGCGGAGATCCTGCCCGGCGCCCGGATCGTCAAGGCGTTCAACACCATCTGGTACCGCAGGCTGCGTGACGAGGGCAGGCCCGACCGCCCCGCGGCCGAGCGGCTGGCGATCCCGGTGGCCGGCGACGACCCGGAGGCGAAGGCCGCGGTGTTCGCGCTGGCCGAGCAGTTCGGGTTCGCCCCGGTCGACACCGGCACGCTGGCGGAGAGCCGTCGGCAGGAGTACGGCACCCCGGTGTTCAACAAGCCGGTCGGCCCCGCCGACGCCGAAGCCCTGCTGCGCCTGGTGCCCTGACCACACGGCGCTGAACGTCCGCTCCTGACCCGTCCGCCCGGAGGTCCCGCCCGCTCGTGGGCGGGACCTCCCCTCGGGCCTCGCGGCCACGTCGTGCGGGCACGCCGACAGCGCCCCGGTGACCGTCCACACCGGAGCGCCCGATAGTCGTCACACGGAAGGGGCCTCCTCGCCGGGAGGCCCCTTCCGCACGTTCACTGCAGGATCTTCAGCACGTCGCGCAGCACGGACACGTGCTCGCCGGCCGACTTCAGCCCGAGCCCCATCGTGCTCACGCACAGGTGCGTGGCGCCCAGCTGCCGCCAGCCCTCGGCGAACGCCGCCCACTGCCGCTCGGGCACCTCGGCCAGGACCAGCCGCGGCTCGAACCCGACCTCGGACGCGTCACGTCCGGCTTTCCGCGCGTGCTCGCGGACCCGCTCGACCATCGCGGCCGAGATGGCGTCGGGAGCGCGCTGGGGCAGCCACCCGTCACCGATCCGCCCGGCGCGCCGCAGCACCTGCTCGGCGTTGCCGCCGAACCAGACCGGGATGCGGCCGGACGCGGGACGCGGCTTGATGCCCGCGTGGTCGATGCGGTGCCACTTGCCCTCGAAGTTCACCGAGGGGTTGGCCCACAGCAGCCGCATCACCTCGACCTGCTCGGCGCTGCGCGCGCCGCGGTTGGTGAAGGACTCGTTCAGCGCCTCGTACTCGACGTGGTTCCAGCCGACGCCGACGCCGAGCCGCAGCCGTCCGCCGCTGAGGATGTCGACCTCGGCGGCCTGCTTGGCGACCAGGGCGGTCTGCCGCTGGGGCAGCACGAGCACGCCGGTCATGAGCTCTAACGTGGTGGTGACCGCGGCCAGGTAGCCGAACAGGACGAACACCTCGTGGAACGCGGTCTCGCTGGTGTAGGCGCGCCACCCCGGGCGGGTGGCCACGTCGGCGCCCAGCACGTGGTCGAACGCGAGTGCGTGGGTGTAGCCGATCTCCTCGACGGACTGCGCCCAGCCGCGGATGTCGGCCGGGTCGTCGCCGATCTCGATCTGCGGGAAGACCGCTCCGATGCGCATGATGCCTGGCTCCAAAGCCTTCGGTGGTGCGACTTGGTGGTGAACGCGGTGGGGCGAGGCAGCGGTCGGGGGGGTGCCGCTGCCTCGCCCGTGGTGGAGAGCGACCGGACTAGCTGGTCGCGGCCTTCTCCTCCACCACCGCGGGCGCCGCGGCGGGGTCGTCCTGGGCCGCCTCGGGCGTGGGCTTGAGGAAGCTGGTCGCCCAGGCGGCCAGCACGCCGACCGCGCAGACGATCAGCGCGATCAGCATCGGGCCGGTGGAGCCACTCGCGACGGCCCAGCCGCCGGCCAGGGCGCCGACCGCGATGCCCGCGGTGACCGCGGACGCCGGGAGGGTCGCCGCGAAGTCACGGCCGGGGCCCGCGAGGCTGACCACGCGGTACTGGATCGACGGGACGATGCCGAAGCCGACGATGCCCCAGGCGAACAGCGCGATCGCGGCCACCACCGGGTTGGAGCCCGCGAAGTACAGGGCGCCGATGGTGAGCACCAGGACGATGCCGCCGATCACGATGGTGGCGCTGGCGTTCTTGTCCGCCGCCGCGCCGCCCAGGAACGTGCCGACCGCGTTCGCGATGCCGTACACCAGCAGGAAGATCGCGATCGTGCTGCCGGAGATGCCGGTGATGTCGGCCAGGAACGGCTGGAGGTAGGTCAGGCCGGCGAACTGGCCGCCCATGATCAGGAAGCCGAGGCCGAGCACCGCCAGGACCTTCGGCGCCAGGGCGTGCTTGGCCTGCGCGCCGAAGCCGCCGACACCCGAGTTCGGGACCGACGGGATCACCGTCAGCGCCAGCACCAGGGTCGCGACGCCGGTGAGGATGATCGCGACGAACGAGGCCTCCCAGCCCCAGTTCTGGCCGATCAGGGTGCCGAGCGGCACGCCGAGCGCGGTGGACACCGCGACGCCGCCGAAGATGAACGAGATCGCCTTGCCCATCTTCTCGGGCGGCATCATGCCGACGCCGACCGCGAACGCGACGCCGATGAACAGGCCGTGCAGCGAGCCCGTGAGAACGCGGGCGAACAGCAGCAGGCCGAAGCTCGTGGCGACCACGGCGAGGACGTTGCCGAGGATGTAGGCCGCGAGCGAGATCTGCAGCAGCTGCTTGCGGGCGAACTTGATCGTGACGGCGGTGAGGATCGGGCCACCGATCGAGATGCCCAGCGCGTAGCTGGTCACCAGGCTGCCCGCGGTGCCGATCGAGACGTTCATGTCGCCGGCGATGAGGTTCAGGATGCCGACCACGATGAGCTCGGCGCTGCCCATCACGAACGCGCCGAGGAACAGGGCGGCCAGCGCCAGGTTGGTTCGCGACTGGCTCAGGCCAGGTCGCAGGTCTGCACTCATGTCTACCTTCCTCGGATTCAACTTCTGGGTCCGACGTCCGGCTTCCGGCCCGCTCCGTCGTCGGACGTCCACCTGCGGCCCCGGCCGACTACTTCGTCGGTTGTAAGGGAACGATCCCTAGCATTGCGCGGCCAACCGTAATACAGTCGGATCAACCAAGCAAGGGGGTGTTCGAGATGCTGCGTACCTCCGCCGAAACCCGTGAGCACGTCTTGCAGGTGGCGCACGAGCTCTTCTACTGGCACGGCATCCGCGCCACGGGCGTCGACAAGGTCGCCGCGGCCGCGGGGGTGGCTCCCACCACGCTGTACCGGTTGTTCGCCAACAAGGACGAGCTCATCGCGGCCTACGTGGAGCGCGCCGACGAGCTGACCAGGTCGTGGTTCACCGCCGCCGTCGACGCCGCCGGGCCCGGTCCGCGGGCGAAGATCCTGGCCGTGTTCGACGCCCTGGCCGAGCACATCCAGCCCGATCGGTGCCGCGGCTGCACGTTCATGATGACCCTCGCCGAGTTCCCGGACCGGAAGTTGCCCGCCCACCGGCACGCCGTGATGGCGAAGACGTGGGTGCGGGAGCGGATCGGCGAGCTGACCGCGGAACTGGCCCGGACGTCGCCGATCGCCGACCCGGCGGTGATGGCCGACCAGCTGGTGCTCGTGATCGAGGGCGTGAACGCGTCGTCCCAGGCGCTGGGCATCCACGGCCCGGCACGCCAGGCGCGGGCGCTGGCGGAGGCGATCCTGCCCCCGGCCTGACCCCGCCCGCCGCCGCGCGCTCCGGTGTGGACGGTCGCCGGGGCGACTTCGTGCTGCCCGAACAACCTCGACCACACCCGCGGTGCACCCAACAGCCGCCCCGCCGCGCCGAACCGCCGGCCCGGTCACCACGCCGCACCCAACAGCCGCCGGCCCGGCCTCTGCGGGACCGATCGCCGCGTCCCCGACCGCGCGCCCGTGCACCGCGTGCCTGTCCGCCGCCTGGCCGACCGCCAACCGGATCACCGCGTGCCCACCAGCCACGCGACAGGGCAACGCCGGAAGGGCCTCCCGCCGGGGAAGGCCCTTCGGTCGCCGAGCGCCCACGGTGCCGTCAGAACAGGGTCGGCACCGCACTGAAGACGTTCTCCGGGTCGTACTGCCGCTTCAGCGCGAACAGCCGGGACGCGTTCGGCCCGTACGCGATCCGCACCCGCTCGGTGTCCTCCGGCGCGAGCAGGTTCGGGTACCCGCCGGGCAGCGAGTGGGGCGCGAGGTCGCGGGACAGGTCGTCCACCCACGCCCGGTGCGCCGTGCCGTCCTCGCCCGCCTCCCAGGTGCCGACGACCTCGACCAGGTTGTGCTCCCGTCGCAGGCCGAACGCGGTCGCCGCGGTCGGCACGCGGGCCGCCGCACCGTGGAAGTGGTGCACGAAGATGCCCGAGTACGGCGACGTGATCCGGGCCGCCGCGGACACCAGCACCTCGGCCGCGTCGTCGCTGATCTCCGGGAGCTGCCGGTTCGCCGCCACGGTGTGCCGCCCGTCGACCACCACCGCGTCCAGCAGCCCGAGCACCTGGAACGGCGACATCGTCCCCAGCTGCGCGGACACCGGCTCACCGAGCGAGGTGAGCCGGCTCGCCCACCGCTCGCCCCGCGCCGGGTCGCCGCTCCACGCGGGCAGCAGGTACAGCAGCGCCTGCCCGTCCGGACCGCAGAAGAACCCGGTCATCACGGTCATCTCGTCGGGCGCCGCCGCGGTCAGCTCGCGGTAGCCGCGCAGCACGGACCGCGCCTGGTCCAGTCCGAACAGGACCATGCCGGACATCATGCTGCGCAGCGGGTGCACCCGGAACGTCGACCTGGTCACCACGCCGAAGTTGCCGCCGCCGCCCCGCAGACCCCAGAACAGGTCGGGGTTCTCGGTGGCGCTCGCCGTCACGGCGCGGCCGTCGGCGAGGACCACGCGCGCGCTGAGCAGGTTGTCCAGCGCGAGGCCGTGCTTGCCGAGCAGCAGGCCGTACCCGCCGCCCAGCGTCAGACCGGTCACGCCGACCGCCTTCACGGTGCCGACCACGGCGGTCAGCCCGTGCCGGTCGGCCGCCGAACCCGCCGCGCCCGCCGTGACGCCGCCCTGGGCGTCCATGGTGGACGCGTACGGGTCGACGGTGACGTCCCGCATCCGGGTCAGGTCGATCACCAGGCCGCCGTCGCGCACCGCGCGCCCGGCCCAGTCGTGCCCGCCGCCGCGCACCGACAGCGTCAGCCCGCGCTCCCGGGCGGTGCGCACGGCGTGCACCACGTCCGACTCGTTGGCAGCGCGCACGATGACCGCCGGGAACCGGTCGGTCGCGCCGTTCCACACCCGACGCGCGCTGTCGTAGGCGGTGTCCGAGGCCACGAGCACGTCGCCGTTCAGCTTGCCGCGCAACTCGGCGACGGCCGCGGCGGCCTGCGTGGACATCGGTGTCGTCGATGTCATGTCGTTGCTCCTTGTCGTCGTTGCCCGGCGCGGGCGAGCGCGCGCAGGTCCGCGGACCCGTCGCGCAGCCGGTCGGCGTCGAGCGGCTGCCCGACGATCCGGCGCAGGGCGGTGATGTCGGCCGCGCGGTTCACCGCGACGGCGCCCGCGAGCCGGCCACCGCGCAGCGCGATCGCGGTGAAGTCGCCGTGGAGGTCGCCCCGCACGACGGTCTCGTCGGCGCCGGTGAACTCGCCGACGCACTCCAGGCGGGTGGCGTAGCGGTCGGACCAGAACCACGGCGCGCCCGGTTCCGGCGCGGGCAGGCCCAGCAGGCCGCGTCCCGCCGCACGGCCCTCCCGGCGCGCGGCGTCCCAGTGCTCGGTCCGCCGCTGCCCGGTCCGGCGCGCCACGTCGCCCGCGGCGAACACGTGCGGGTTCGACGTGCGCTGCGCGTCGTCCACCAGCACCCCACCGTCGGTGGCCAGCCCGGCGTCGACAGCGAGGGACAGGTCCAGCTCGATCCCGATGCCCACCACCACGACGTCGCACGTGACGACGCCGCCGTCGTGGTGCAGCCGCACGCGGTCGCCCTGGTCCTCGACGGCGCGCACGCCGTTGGCCAGGACGCGGACCCCGTGCCGCTCGTGCTGCGCGTGCAGCACGGCCGCGATCTCGGGGCCGACGACCGGCGCGAGCGGCGGCGCGGCCGGGTCGAGGATGGTGACCTCGCAGCCCAGCGACACCGCCGACGCCGCGACCTCCGCGCCGATCAGGTCCGCGCCCACGATCCCGACGCG
>NZ_JBHTLK010000240.1:0-10249 GCF_042678885.1 Saccharothrix hoggarensis | reverse complement strand
CCGCGGCACCGCGCCGGACGTCCACGCGGTGGCGCGCACCCTCGCCGAGCGGCGCGTCCACCGGCACAGGCAGGCGTTCGCGGTGTCCGACCCGACGCACGCGGCGCACCTGCTGGCCGCGGCCGGCGACCCGGCGGCACCACGTCCGCTGGGCAAGGTCGCGTTCCTGTTCCCCGGGCACGGCACCCTGCGGTACAACGCGGGCGCGCCGGCCTACCGGCTGCTGCCCGGCTTCCGCCGTTCGTTCGACGAGATCCGGGACGCGGTGCTGGACCGGTGCGGCGTCGACCTGACGCCCGTGGTGGCGGAGGTGGACGGCGGTCCGGAGTGGTTCGACGAGGGCGCGAACCAGCAGCTCGGCCTGTTCGCGCTCGGCTACGCGCTCGGCCGGCAGCTGATCGAGTGGGGCATCACCCCGGTCGCCATGCTGGGCAACAGCATCGGCGAGTACGCGCCCGCCGCGCTGGCCGGGGTGTGGTCGCCCGCCGACGCCGCCGCCCTGGTCCACGAGCGGGCCAGGGTCGCGTGGGCGGAGGCGCCGCCCGGGCGCATGGTCGCGGTGAACGGCGACTCCGAGGAGGTGCTGCGCCGCCTCGGCCCCGACAGCCCGGTCGAGGTGTCGGTGATCAGCCGCGGCGGCGTGGTCCTCTCCGGCCGCGAGTCCGATGTGGACGAGCTGCTGGCCGGGGACGCGTTGGCGGGGCTCGACATCCGGGTGCTGGCCGTGGACCGGCCGGGTCACAGCTCGGCCATGGAACCGGCCGCGCGGACGCTCCACGGGGTCGTCGCCGGCACCCCGGCGACACCGGCCACGCTGCGGCTGGTGTCCAACACCAGCGGCACGTGGGCCGCCCCGGAGGCGGTCGCCGGACCGGACTACTGGGCCGCGCAGCTCGCCCGGCCGGTGCTGCTGGACGCCGGGGTGGAGACGCTGCTCGACGCCGGTGTGGACACGTTCCTGGAGCTGGGCCCGGGCGCCTCCATGCTCGGGACGGTCCGCTGGAACGACCGCTGGGACGGCTCCCGCACCGGGCTCCCGCTGCTGGGCCGCGCCGAGGACGGCGACCTGGGCGTGCTGCGGGCGCTCGGCGAGCTGTGGGAGCGCGGCGTGGACGTGCTGGCCGCGACCGCGCTCGGCGGGGCCGAGCCGCCACCGCGCTGCTCGTTGCCGCCGCACCCGTTCCTCGGCGAGGACCCGGAGGGCGACCAGGTCGTGCGGGCCGAGTCGAGGTCGCGTGGACGGCGGCCGGCGCAGGTCGTGGACGGCTCGGTGCGGCCGGTGCTGGAAGAGCTGTGGACCACGGCGCTGGGCCAACCGCCCTCGTCGGACGCGGACCACTTCTACGCGCTGGGCGGCGAGTCGCTGATCGCGTTGAACCTGATGACCCGGCTGCGGGAACGGGCGGGGATCGGGGTCTCGCTGGCCGAGTTCTCCCGCGAGCCCACGTTCGGCCGCCTGGTCGCGCTGGCCGAGCGCGACCGGCCGGCGACACCGGCGGCACGCCCGCCCGTCAACGCGGTGCGGCTGCGGGAGGGGACGGGCCGCCCGCTGTTCCTGGCCGCCGACGCCGTCGGCACCGCGCTCAGCTACCAGGCGCTCGCCGACCGGCTCGACGGCGACCGCCCGGTCTACGGCTTGGAGCCCGACCCGGCGGACACCGCTCACCGGTCCGTGGCGCGGGTGGCCGCGCAGCACGTGGACGCGGTGCTCGCGCTCCAGCCCGAAGGTCCGTACACGCTGGGCGGCTGGTCGTTCGGCGCGGTCGTCGCGCACGAGATGGCCCGCCTGCTCATCGCGCGCGGCGCGGTCGTGGACGTGCTGCTGTGCATCGACGCGTTCATGCCCGGACGGCTCGGCGTGCCCCTCGGGCTCGACCCCGAGTTCCTGTACAGCCACGTCGGCTTCCAGCTGGCCGGCGTCCTGAACATCGGCGAGGTCGGTCGGCGGATGCGCCGCAACCCCGCGCTGCGCAAGCTGTTCCGGGACAAGGCGCGGGTGCTGGCGCCGTACCGGCCGCGCGCCGTGGACTGCCCGGCCGTGGTGTTCAAGGTGGGCGTCGACCCGCGCGGCGCCGACCGGCTGACCGCCCGGCTGGCCCCGCTGTACCGCGGCGGCGTCCGCGTCCGGCCGGTGCCGGGGAACCACTGGTCGGTGTTGACCGAGCCGCACGTGCGGCGGCTCGCCGAGGACCTGCTCACCACGTTGGCCGGCGTCGCGCCGGTGCGGAATGAGGCCGTGGATGTCCGCTGAACCACTCGACCGCAGCACCACCGGCACGTCGGACCGGGTACTCGACGCGGAGCCACCGCCCGCGCCGCCCGAGCAGGACCCGGCGACGAAGCCCGACGCCCCGGCCACGTCGGGCGCGCCGTCCGCCGACGAACCGAAGGCCCCCGAGTCGCCGCTGATCAAGAACCGGGACTTCCAGGCGCTCTGGACCAGCGAGGCGTTCGCCGCGGTGGCGAAGGAGACCGCCGAGATCGCCTACCCGCTGCTGATCCTGGCCACCACGGGGTCGCCGCTGTACGCGGGCATCGTCGGCTCCGCCCAGCTGATCACGGCGAGCGTGATGTCCCTCCCGGGCGGCGTCCTCGCCGACCGGCTGGACCGCCGGCTGCTGCTGATCGGCTGCAACGTGATCCGGGTCGTGCTGCTGGCCGTGTTCAGCGTGCTGATCTTCACCGACAGCACCAGCATGCCCGTGATCTTCGCGATCGCGGTGAGCTCGGCGATCTGCTTCGGGCTGTCGCAGCCCGCGGGGATGGCCGCGATCAAGGCGCTGGTGCCACCGTCCCAGCTGACGCAGGCCACCGCGCAGAACCAGATCCGGTACTTCGGCGCGACGGTGGCCGGCCCGCCGATCGGCGGCGCGCTGTTCGGCGTGGCGCGGGCGTTCCCGTATCTCGCGGCGGCGGTGTCGTTCCTGATCTCCACGGTGTTGCTGCTGCTCGTGCGCAAGCCGATGCAGAGCGAGCCCGCCAAGGGGCCCAAGGAGAAGCGCGGCACGGCCGAGGGCTTCCGGTTCCTGTTCAAGCAGCCGATCCTGCGCCCGCTGATCATCTGGATCATGGGGTCGAACATGGCGTTCACCCACTCCGGCGTGTTCCTGGCGCTGATCGCCACCGCGCAGGGCCGGGGCGCGTCGGAGTCGTTCATCGGCGTCACGCTCGCCGTGGCGGGCCTCGGCGGGCTGTTCGGGTCGTTCATCGCGGGCTGGGTCTTCAAGAAGGTGAAGCCGTCGGTGATCGTGCTGTGCGGCGCGTGGATCGGACCCGTCGTGGCGATCCTGCTCGCCGTCACGCCCGGCGTGATCCCGCTCGGCATCATCGTGACGCTGGTGTTCATCCGCGGCCCGATCATCAGCACGCTGTTCCTGTCCTACCTCGCCGCCGTCGCGCCCGACAAGGTGCAGGGGCGCGTGCTCGGCGCGGTGTTCTTCATGTCCATGAGCGCGGCCCCGCTCGGCGTCTTCATCGTCGGCGCCGTGTTCGAGCTGGCCGGCTCGACCTGGGTGTTCATCACCATGTGCGTCATCTCGGGTGTCGCCGCGCTGCCCACGCTCACCAAGCGCATCCGCAACCTGCCCGCCCCGGAAGCAGTCGCCGTATGACCGTCAACGGAGGAGAAGCCATGAGCACCGAAGCGCAGCCGGGCGTCGACCACGAGAAGCTCCCTCCCGAGTTCTTCACCGACCCGGCCTACCCCAACGGCCACGCGGACAACGCCCGGCTGCGGTCGAAGTGCCCGGTGCACCAGGTCAACCACCCGATCGGCGCCGAGGCGTACGTGGTCATGGACTACGAGACGGTGGCCGCCATGTTCACCGACCCGCGCCTGTCCAAGAACGTGGACAACGCGCCCGCGTGGTGGCAGGACCTCCTCAAGGACTCCAGCCCGACCCTGATCCGCAACATGCTCACCGCGGACCCGCCGAAGCACACCCGGCTGCGCAAGCTCGTGGCGCAGGCGTTCACGCCGCGCAAGATGGCGGCGCTGCGGCCGAGGATCCAGGAGACCACCGACGACCTGATCGACGCGTTCAGCGACGGCAGGGCCGACCTGTTCGAGGAGTTCGCGCTCACGCTGCCGCTGAAGGTGATCTGCGAGTTCCTCGGCGTGCCGTTCGAGGACCGCGACAAGCTCCACGAGTGGGGGCTGCTGCTCAGCGGCGCGCCGTACGCGACCGAGGAGGAGAACGCCCGGCTGAAGTGGGCCAGCGACAGCATCGAGCAGTACCTGAAGGACCTGCTGGCCGCGCGCCGCGCCGGCGAGCTGGGCGACGACCTCGTCAGCACGCTCATCCGCGCCGCCGACGAGGACGGCCGGTTCACCAACGACGAGCTCGTGTCCACGCTCATCCTGCTGATCAACGCCGGGCACAAGACGACCGCGTACACGATCAGCAACGGCATGGAGGCGTTGTTCGCCAACCCGGACCAGCTGGAGCTGCTGCGCGCCGACCCGGGCCTCGCGCCGAGCGCGATCGAGGAGTTCCTGCGCTACCAGCCGCCCGTCTACCGCGGCACGCTGCGCGTGGCGGCCGAGGACATGGAGCTGGCCGGCGTGCGCATCGGCAAGGAGTCGTTCGTGCACCTGATGATCAGCTCCGCGAACCGCGACCCGAAGGTGTTCGAGGACCCGGACCGGCTGGACATCACCCGCACCGCGAACCGGCACTTCGCCTTCGGCCACGGCGCGCACTTCTGCCCCGGTTCCCCGCTGTCCCGCCTGGAGGGCGAGATCGCCTTCACCACCCTGCTGCGCCGGCTGCCGGACATCGCGCTCGCCGTGCCGCGCGACGAACTCCCCTGGCTCTACGACAACTCCGTCGGCCGCGGCGTCAACAGCCTGCCGATCACCTACACCACCAAGCTGCCCCGCTAGTTCTCGACCGCACAACCCTTGGGAGCACCACATGACCGACATCCCCGTCACGCTGATCACCGGCGGCGGCAGCGGCATCGGCGCCGCCACCGCGCGGCAGCTGCTCGCCAAGGGACAGCGGGTGGCCGTCGTCGGACGCGGTCAGGAGCGGCTGGACCGGTTCGCGAAGGAGGTCGGCGAGCCCGCCGACCTGCTGACGATCCAGGGCGACGCCGGGGACTGGGACGTCGTCCAGGCCGCGGTGGCCGCCGCGGTCGAGCGGTTCGGCCGGCTGGACGCCGTGGTCGCCAACGCGGGCTGGGCGACGCACGACGACATCGCGGAGGGCGACCCGGCCGGCTGGCGGGAGATGGTCCTGACCAACGTCCTGGGCCCGGCGCTGCTGATCCGGGCGGCGCTGGCGGAGCTGAAGCGGACCAAGGGGCGGATCGTGCTGCTGGGCAGCGTCGCCGGGCACGCGTACTCGGCGGGCAACATCTACGGCATCACCAAGTGGGCGGTGACCGGGCTGGCGGAGAACACCCGCCGGCAGGTCACCGGCGACGGCGTCGGCGTGACGCTGGTGTCGCCGGGCCGCACCGAGACGCCGTTCTGGGACGCCTACGGCGCGCTGCCCGACGGCGTCCTCCTGACCGCGGACCAGGTCGCGGACTCGATCGTGTTCGCGCTGGCGCAACCCGCCACCGTGGACGTCAACACCATCATCATCCGGCCCATCGGCCAGCCTGTCTGAGGGGACGACCGTGAAGATCGCACTGGTGTGCCTGCCGTTCGCCGGGGCGGGAGCCTCGTTCTTCCACCCGTGGTCGGCGCACGCGGGCGACCGGCTGGTCGTCGTGCCGCTGCAGCTGCCCGGCCGCGAGCGGCGGATCGACGACGAGCCGTACCGGGACGCCCACGTCGCCGCGGACGGGCTGCTGCCCGACCTGGTGCGGCAGCTCGACGGCCTGACCGACGTGGTGCTGTTCGGGCACAGCCTGGGCGCGGTGCTCGCCTACGAGCTGGCGCACCGGGTCGTCGCCCACCCGGACCTCGTGCTGCGCCGGCTGGTCGTCAGCGGGTCGCCGGAGCCGCACACCCAGCGGCCCCACCGCGCCACCGGCCTGCCCGACGACGAGTTCCTGGCGCGGGTGTCCGAGTTCGCCGGGTTCCGGCACGAGGCCCTGCAGGACCCGGAGATGCGCGAGCTGATCCTGCCGACGCTGCGCGCCGACGTGGAGATGCACGAGGACTACCGGCCGAGCACGGACGCCCGGCTGGCCGCGCCGATCACGTCGCTGCGCGGCTCGGACGACGCGCTGGTGACCGCGGCTGAAGCCGCCCGCTGGTCCGAGGTCGCGGGCGCCGGGTTCGAGTACGTGGAGCTGCCCGGCGGGCACATGTACCTGACGGAGTCCGCGCCGGACCTGCTCAAGCTCATCGACACCGCGGTCTAGGGAGCGCGCATGCGGTTGACCGGGAAGGTCGTCGTGATCACGGGGGCGGCGCGCGGGATCGGCCGCACCACCGCCGTGGCCTGCGCCGCCGAGGGCGCGGACCTCGTGCTGCTGGACGTGTGCGCGGACCTGCCGGGCGTGCCGTACCCGCTGGGCTCGACCGGCCAGCTGGAGCACACGGCGGCGCTGTGCCGCGACCGCGGCGCGTCCGTGCTCACGGCGAAGGCGGACGTGCGCGACACGGCGTCGGTGCGGGACGCGATCAGCCTGGCGGGCGACCGCTACGGACGGATCGACGTCGCCGTGAACAACGCGGGCATCGCCGCGCCGTCGGGCAAGCGGGTGCACGAGATCACCGAGGACGAGTGGTCGTTGATGCTGGACGTCGACCTGTCCGGGGCGTGGCGGGTGATCCGCGAGGTCGGCAAGACCATGAGCGACCAGCGGTCGGGCAGCATCGTGAACATCGCGTCCACCGCCGGTCTCGTCGGCTACCGGCACTTCGCCGGGTACGTGGCCGCGAAGCACGGGCTGATCGGGCTGACCAAGGCGGCCGCGCTGGACTACGCGCCGATGAGGGTGCGGGTGAACGCGGTGTGCCCGGGCAACGTGCGGGACACCCCCGAGGCCGAGGGCCGGATGCTGCGGGAGATCGCGCGGGCGCTGGACGTCCCGGCGGACGAGCACGTGGAGGCGTTCACCCAGTCGCAGCCGATGAACCGGCTGGTGGAGCCGGACGACGTGGCCGGTGCCGTCGTGTTCCTCGCGTCGGACGACTCGGCGCAGGTGACCGGCTCGGTGCTGACCGTCGACGGCGGCTTCACCGCGCACTGACCACCACCGACCAGGAGGACATGTGTTTGCAGCCCGATGCCACGCGCTGCGGGTCCGGCTCGCCGGCGCCGTCCGGCCCGAGGCGGCGACGGGGTCGACGCGGGTGTGGGTGGAGGACGTGCCCGCCGCGTCGGCCGAGCCGGTCGCGGAACGGCGGCGTGCGATCGAGATGAGCCGGGCGGTGACCGGTCTGCGGTGCACGCTGCTGCGGTACCGGGACGGGCTCGCAGACCTGGTGCTGGTGGCGGACCGGGGGTTCCTGGACGCGGCCGGGCTGCGGGCGGTGGCGGCGGCGCTGACCGGCGCGGACCACGCGGTGGAAGCGGCCGGGGGTGAGGGTGCGGCGGTCGCCGCCGCCAGGGCTGAGCACACGGTGGCCGGAGTCACAGCGGCCGGGGCCACGGCGTCCGGGGTCACGGCGTCCGGGGTGGCGGCGTCCGGGGTCACGGCGCCCGCGCTGGGCGCGTCCGAGGTCGCGGCGGCCGGTGTGCCGGACTGGGCGGCGGCGTCCGAACCGGTGGGCGCGGGAGCGGTCGAGGTGGAACTGACGCCTGCCCAGGCCGGTGACGCGGAGAGCTGGCGCACCGCGCTGGCGATCGCCCTGGTGCGCTACGACGCGGCCGACTCCCCCGGCTGGGCCGTCATCGGCACCGACCGGGGCGTGCTGCGGGTGACGCCGGGGACCGGGGCGGAGGCGACCGGTGAACCGGCCGCCGCCGGCCTGCTGGTGTCCGAGGTGGACTTCGGCGTCGACGAGTACCGACCCTGCCTGGCACCGCCGCTGCCCTTGACGTTCTCGGTGTGGCGCCAGGGCGGCGCGATTCGATTGCGGTGCGACCACCAGGCCGGGCGGATCTCCCCTGACCAGGTCGAACAGTTCACCCGGCACCTTGCGCACGTGCACCGCCAGGTGCGGCAGGACCCGGACGTGTCGCCCGACGACGTCGAGCTGCTGGACGCGGCGGAACGCGAGCGCGTCGTCGCGCTGGGCCGGCCGGACCGCGCGCTCACGACCACGCCCACCCGGATCGACACGGCGTTCCGCGCGGTCGCGGCGCGGAACCCGGACCTGGTGGCGCTCACCGACGGCGAAGTGCGGCTGACCTACCGCGAGCTGGACGAGCGCTCGGACGCCGTGGCGAGCGGGCTGCGCGCGCTGGGCGTGTCGGACGGCGACCGGGTCGGGGTGTGCCTCGACCGCACGGCCGAGCTGGTGGTCACCCTGCTGGGCGTGCTCAAGGCCGGAGCCGCCTACGTGCCCGCGGACCCGGCCTACCCCACCGAACGGCTGGCCTACACCGCGCGGGACGCCGACCTCCGGTTGGTCGTCACGCGCCTGCCCGAGTTCCCGGTCACGGCAGGCGCCGCGCCCGACGCCGCGTCCACCGTTCCCGTGACGCCGGACGACGTGATCGCGGCCGGCTCCGCGCCGTTCACCGGCGCCACGACACCCGACGACCCCGCGTACGTGATCTACACGTCCGGGTCGACCGGCCGCCCCAAGGGCGTGGTGGTGCCCCACCGCAACGTGATCGCGCTCCTCGACGCCACGCGGGAGGAGTACGGGCTCGGCCCCTCGGACGTGTGGACGCTGTTCCACTCCAGCGCGTTCGACTTCTCGGTGTGGGAGATCTGGGGCTGCCTGCTCAACGGCGGCCGGCTGGTGGTGGTGCCGTACTTCGTCTCCCGGGAACCGGAGCGGTTCCGCGACCTGCTCGTCGCCGAACGGGTCACCGTGCTCAGCCAGACGCCGTCGGCGTTCGCGCAGCTCGTGGACGTGCCGCACGACGACCTGGCGGTGCGGCTGGTCGTGCTGGGCGGCGAGCCGCTGGACGCGCGCGTGCTGCTGCCGTGGTTCGACGTGCGCCCCGAGTCGGTGTGCCGGGTGGTGAACATGTTCGGCATCACGGAGACCACCGTGCACGTCACGCACCAGACGGTCACCCGACGGCACGCGCTGGCCGGGTCGCGGTCGGTCGGGCCGGCGCTGCCGGGGTGGCACGTGTACGTGGTGGACGCCGCCGGGCGGCTGCTGCCGCCGGGCGTGCCCGGCGAGATCCGGGTGGGCGGGGCCGGGGTGGCGTCCGGGTACCTCGACCGGGACGACCTGACCGCCCGGCGGTTCACCGCCGACCCGTTCGCCCCGGGCACGGTCTACCACTCCGGCGACCTGGGCCGGCTGCGGCCCGACGGCGCGCTGGAACACCTGGGGCGCATCGACAGCCAGGTGAAGGTGCGCGGGTTCCGGATCGAGCTGGACGAGATCCGCGCCGTGCTCCTGGAGGACCCGGACGTGCGCGCGGCGGCCGTGGTGGTCCGCCGGGACGACCCGCGCGACGCGGCCACCGCCCGGATCGACGCGTACGTGGTGCTCGCGGACGGCACGGGCGGCGAGACGTCGGGGGTGCGCAAGCGGGCCGCCGACATCCTGCCCGACTACATGGTGCCGACCACGGTGACCGCGCTGGACGCGTTGCCCCTGACCACGAACGGCAAGCTGGACGCGGCACGGCTGCCGGCGCCGGTCGCCGCGGCGAAGCCGGCCACGCCCGACCCGGGCGACCCCACCGGGGACGACGACCTCGCCGCCAGGCTGCGCGAGGTGTGGGGCGCGGTGCTGGGCGTGCCGGTCGGGCTGGACGACGACTTCTTCGAGCTGGGCGGCAACTCGCTGTTCGCCGTCCGCATCGGTGCGCGGATGCGGGAGGGCGGGTTGCCGCCGCTGCACCTGCGTGAGCTGTACCGCCACCCGACGATCCGGTCGGTGGTCACCGCACTCGCCAACGGGGACCGCTGACCCACCCGCACCCCGAGACAGGTGCGGTCCCCGTCGGCGGGACCTTTGACGCCGACGGGGACCGCGGTCTGTGATCCGCACGGGGCTCCGGAGAGGCGGCCCGGTGCGGCTCGGTATCAGTACTTGCGGTTGGGGAGCTCGGTCTTGGCCTGCTCGGTGGTGAACGTGCCCTCCTCGGTCACGACCCGCGGCGGCACCTCCTCGCCCGCCACGACCTTCTTCGCCAGCTCCATCAGCTGCTTGCCCAGCAGCGGGTTGCACTCCACGATGAAGTTGATCTCACCGGCGGCCAGGGCG
>NZ_JBHTLK010000239.1:0-10311 GCF_042678885.1 Saccharothrix hoggarensis | reverse complement strand
ACGTCGTCACGCTGGAGCCGTGCGCCCACCACGGCCGCACCCCGCCGTGCACCCGGGCGTTGCTGGACGCGGGCGTGGCGCGGGTCGTGCACGCCGGCGCGGACCCGAACCCGAAGGCCGCCGGGGGCGCGGACGTGCTGCGCGCGGCGGGCGTGGACGTCGCGTCCGGCGTGCTCGCCCGGGACGTCGAACGGGGCCCGCTGCGCGCCTGGCTGCACTTCGCCCGCACCGGCCGCCCCCACGTCACGTGGAAGTACGCGTCCAGCCTCGACGGCCGGGTCGCCGCCGCCGACGGCACGAGCCGCTGGATCAGCTCGCCGGAGTCCCGCGCCGAGGTGCACGAGCTGCGCGCGAAGGTCGACGCCGTGCTGGTCGGCACGGGCACGGTGCTGGCCGACGACCCGGCGCTTACCGCGCGCAGAACGGGTCGGAGGCAGGATGGGACGCGCCGGCCGCTGCGGGTCGTCGTCGGGAAGAGCGACCTGCCGGCGGGCGCCCGGGTCCTGGACGACGAGGCGGAGACCATGCACCTGCGCACGCGCGACCCGGACGTCGTGCTCGGCGCGCTCGCCGCGCGGGGCGTGGTGGACGTGCTGCTGGAGGGCGGGCCTACCCTGGCGGGTGCGTTCGCGGCGGCGGGCCGCGTCGACCAGGTGATCGCCTACCTCGCCCCGAAGTTCCTGGGCGGCGGTCCGCCCGCACTGCGGGACGCCGGGGTGTCGACCGTCACCGGCGCTGTGGCATTGGTCGTGGAGCAGGTCAGTATGTGCGGACCGGACGTGCGGGTCTCCGCAGCGGTGCCACCCGGCGCCGAACGCTAGCCGCACGCTAGAGGAGGAACGGTGTTCACCGGGATCGTCGAGGAGTTGGGTGAGGTCGTCGCCGTCGCCGACCTGCCGGACGCGGCCCGCGTCACCATCGCGGGCCCGTTGGTGACCAGCGACGCGAAGCACGGCGATTCGATATCGGTCAACGGTGTGTGCCTCACCGTGGTGGACGTCGCCGGCGGCGCGTTCACGGCCGACGTGATGCGCGAGACGCTGCTGCGCAGCAGCCTGGCCAAGGTGGCCGCGGGGGACAAGGTCAACCTGGAGCGCGCCGCCGCCGTCGGCCAGCGCCTGGGCGGGCACATCGTGCAGGGCCACGTGGACGGCACCGGCGTGGTGCTGGCGCGGGACAAGGCCGAGCACTGGGAGGTGGTCCACATCGGACTGCCGTCGGGCCTGGCCCGGTACGTGGTGGAGAAGGGCTCGATCACCGTCGACGGGGTGTCGCTGACCGTGGTGTCGGTCTCCGACGGCGAGGACGGGCAGACCGCCCGGTTCACCGTGAGCCTCATCCCGACCACGCTGGAGCTGACCACGCTCGGCCGGCGCGGGCCGGGCGACCACGTCAACCTGGAGGTGGACGTGCTCGCGAAGTACGTCGAGCGGCTCGCGGCGCCCCACCTGCGGAACGCGCGCGACGCCGAGGAGGCCCGGTGAACGACTTCGCCGACATCGAGCGGGCCGTCGCGGACATCGCCGCGGGCAGGCCCGTCGTCGTCGTGGACGACGAGGACCGCGAGAACGAGGGCGACCTCATCTTCGCGGCGGAGAAGGCCACGCCGGAGCTGCTGGCGTTCATGGTCCGCTACACGTCCGGGTACGTGTGCGTGGCGTTGACCGAGAGCGACTGCGACCGGCTCGACCTGCCGCCGATGTACCACACGAACCAGGACGAGCGCGGCACCGCGTACACCGTCACCGTGGACGCCCGGGAGGGCGTGACCACCGGCATCTCGGCGGCGGACCGGGCGCACACGATCCGGCTGCTGGCCGACCGCGACGCCACCGCGAAGCACTTCAACCGGCCCGGCCACGTGGTGCCGCTGCGCGCCCGCGACGGCGGCGTGCTGCGGCGCGCCGGCCACACCGAGGCCGCCGTGGACCTGGCCCTGCTGGCCGGGCTCGCGCCCGCGGGCGTGCTCTGCGAGATCGTGTCGCAGAAGGACGAGGGCGACATGGCGCGCCGGGACGAGCTGGAGGTGTTCGCCGCCGACCACGACCTGGCGGTCATCACCATCGCCGACCTGATCGCCTACCGGCGCCGCGTCGAGACGCAGGTGGAACGGGTCGCCGAGGCGCGCATCCCGACCGCGCACGGCACGTTCACCGCGGTGGGCTTCGACAGCAAGCTGGACGGCATCGAGCACATCGCGATGGTGTACGGCGACCTGGGCGACGGCGAGGACGTGCTGGTCCGCGTGCACTCCGAGTGTCTCACCGGCGACGTGTTCGGCTCGCTGCGCTGCGACTGCGGCCCGCAGCTGGACGCGGCGCTGGAGGCGGTGGCGGCGCAGGGCCGCGGTGTCGTGCTCTACATGCGCGGGCACGAGGGCCGCGGCATCGGCCTCATGCACAAGCTGCAGGCCTACCAGCTGCAGGACGGCGGCGCGGACACGGTGGACGCCAACCTGGGCCTCGGCCTGCCCGCGGACGCCCGCGACTACGGCACCGGCGCGCAGATCCTGTGCGCGCTCGGCATCAAGTCCATGCGGCTGCTGACGAACAACCCGGCCAAGCGGGTCGGGCTGGAGGGCTACGGGCTCACCGTGCTGGACCGGGTGCCGCTGCCGATCTCGCCCAACCCCGAGAACCTGCGGTACCTGCGCACCAAGCGCGACCGGATGGGCCACGAGCTGCACCAGCTGGAGCAGTACGAGGCGCTGGCCCAGGGCGGCGCGGTGGTGTCCACCACGGAGGGAGCGGAATGAGCGGCGAAGGGCGACCGGAGGACGCCGTCCCCGACGCGGCCGGGCTGACGTTGGCCGTCGTGGCCACGCGCTGGCACACGAAGATCACCGACAACCTGGTCGCGCGGGCGCTGGCCGCGGCGGAGAAGGCCGGCGTCACGTCGCCGACGGTGGTGCGCGTCGCGGGCGCGGTGGAGCTGCCGGTGGTCGTGCAGCGGCTCGCCCGCACGCACGACGCCGTGGTCGCGCTCGGCGTGGTGATCCGGGGCGGGACGCCGCACTTCGAGTACGTGTGCGACGCCGTCACGGCGGGCTTGACCCGGGTGGCGCTGGACGAGTCGACCCCGGTCGGCAACGGCGTGCTCACCACGAACGACGAGGACCAGGCGCTCGCCCGCGCCGGGTTCCCGGACTCGGTGGAGGACAAGGGCTTCGAGGCGTGCGTGGCGGCGTTGGACACGGCTCTCGTGCTGCGCGGGCTGCGGGCGGACGCGTGAGGACCGCCGTGGCCGCCGACGTCGTCGAGTTCCGCCCGAAGAGGATCCGGCTGGTCGCCGGGCTCAGCGCGGTGTTCCTGGTCGCCGTGTTCACCGCGGTCGGGCTGCTGCTGGGGGACACGCCGACCGGCGTGATCTTCCGGACCTCCGACCAGGTCGCGATGATCTGCCTCGGGGTGCTGCTGGCGTGCGGCATGCTGCTGCTCGCCCGGCCGCGGGTCCGCGCGGACGCCGAGGGCGTCGAGGTGCGCAACGTGGTGACCGCGCACCGGTTCGCGTGGCGGGACGTGCTGCACGTGTCGTTCCCGGACGGCGCGTCGTGGGCCCGGCTGGAGCTGCCCGACGACGAGTACGTGTCGATCATGGCGGTGCAGGCGGTGGACCGCGACCACGCGGTGGCCGCCGTGCGGGCGCTGCGCGAGCTGCACCGCGCCGCCACCGGCTGACCCGCCCGCCGGGGTTCTCCTACCCGGCGGGACGCGTCGGCGTAACCCCTGATCGTCGTGGTGCCGTTGGGGGACCGGTGTCCCCCGACGGCACCCTTGCCCTTGGTCCGACCCCTGCCTAGGTTCGGGTGATCCACGACCTTGGGAGTCCGCACATGCGCAGACGTTCACTCCTGACCGGCGCCGCGGCGGTCGCGGGCGCGGTGACGCTCGGCCTGAACCCGGCGGCCCGCGCCCAGCGTCCCGGCGCGTCCGACGTGCCCGACCTGGCGCTCGGCGACTACCCCGTGGTGGGCCGGGTCCGCGCCGACCGGGCGATGGAGCACCTGCGCGTGCTCAGCGAGCGGATCGGGCAGCGCATCGGTGGCACCGAGTCCGAGCACCGGGCCCGCGACTACCTCGCGTCCGTGCTGCGCGACCTGCGCTACCAGGTGACGCTCCAGCCGTTCACCGTGCCGGACAAGTACCTGTCCACGCTCACCGTCGGGTCCGACATGTGGCACGCCGGCGCGTCGCGGTTCGGCGCGCTCGGCGCGACCGCCACGGGCCAGGTCGTCGACCTCGACACCGGCGCGTCGCTGCCCGCGGACCTGACCGGCAAGGTGGCGCTGCTGGTCAACGTGCCCGCCGGGTCGACGGCCGTGCTGGACGCGGCGCGGCTGGGCGCGGCGGCCGTCCTGGTCGGCCGGGTGTCGGTCCCGCCCGCGGGCAAGACGAGCGCGTTCTCCCCGACGTTGACCGCGAACGTGGCCGTGCCGGTGCTGGGCGTCGCGCAGGTGCACGTGGAGCGGCTGCGGGCGGCGGGCGCCGTCACGGTGACCGTTACCACCACCCACCTCGCGGGCCTGACCTCGTACAACGTGATCGCCGACCGGCCCGCGACGTTCCCCGGCCGCGACCACGGCGTGGTCATGGTGACCGCCCACTACGACAGCGTGCCCGGCTCGCCCGGCGCGAACGACGACGGCAGCGGCACCGTCCTGACCCTCGAACTGGCCCGCGTGCTGCGGCACCTGCCGACGCACAAGGCGCTGCGGTTCGCGCTGTGGGGCTCGGAGGAGCAGGGCCTGCTCGGCTCCCGCTACTACGTGAACCAGCTGGCCGACGCGGAGGCCGCGCGCATCGCGGGCGTGTTCCAGAACGACATGGTCGCCACCAGCCACGGCCCGGCGACCGCGTACTGGCTGCTGTCGGTGGACGGCGGCGACAACGCCACCACCGCCCAGGTCGCCGCGGCCGCCGCCCGGCTCGGCTACGGCTCGCAGGTGCACGGCCCCGTGCCGCGCGGCAGCAGCGACCACGTGCCGTTCCACGAGCGCAAGATCGCCGCCGCGAACTTCAGCTGGCGCGGCGAGGGCGGCCCCCACCAGCTGGAACCGCTCTACCACACGCCCGAGGACACGATCGTCCAGAACGTCAGCCCCGACCGCCTGCAGATCTCGATGGAACTCATCGGCGCCGCCGCCTACCGCCTGGCCTGCACACGCGGCTGAACGACGGGACGCCATGACGACGTACGAGGACCTGACGCCTTACGCGTACTCGCCCGAGGTGACCGGGCCGGTGGTCAACGTCGGCTGGCTCGGTGAGGAGTCGCGGTTCGAGGTCGGCGACCCCGAACCCGGCTTCGCCGAGGCCCTGCTGGCGCTGGTCCGGTTCCACCACGTCCGCGTCACGCGCGGCTGGCAGCAGTGCCGGCTGTGCGGGCCGGGTGCCGCGTACCCGGTGTGCGAGCCGGACGGGGACGGCGAGGTCGTGCTGGGCGGCGCCGAGGTCGACGTCCCGGGCCCCGGCGTCGTCTACGCGGCGCCGAACCTGGTGTACCACTACGTCGTGCGGCACCACTACCGGCCGCCGGCGGGGTTCGTCCGGGCGGTGCTCGCGCGAGCCGAGGCCAGTGCCGGCGCCTGGGAGGAGACCAAGCGGGCCCTGTCCGTCGGCACGCCCCTGCGCGGCGAGATCCGCGGCTACCACGTGACGGGCCTGTGGTTCGACCTGCCCGACCGCCCGGACGTGGACGCCTTCATCCCGAACGACCTGTACGGGCCGGACGGGGTCGGCGAGAACCGCGAGCACGTCACGTTCCACGTGCCGGTCGACGCCGTGGTCGTGGGGCACTCCGACCGGGAACGCCGGGTCGTCCTGCGGGTCTAACGCGCGTCGCCGGCGGCCCGCAGCAGCCGGTCGGCCGTGGCCCGGAGGTGGTGCTTCAGCTCCTCCGGTCCTTCCACCTCGAAGTCGACGCCGATCATCGCGATCCACAGCCCGACCTCGTCCAACGCCGGTGCGCCGACGGTCAGCCTGGTCCGGTCGTCGTCGATCCGCTCCAGGTGCACCGACGTGGCCGAGGTGCGGGCCGCGATCACGTCGTGCGGCGCGTGCATGACCAGCCGGACCTCGTGCGGGTACGGCGCGACCGACAGCTGCCGCGACACGTACGACGCCAGGTCGTCCGCCGGTGGCTCGCGCGGGGTGAACCGGGCGCCGAGCGTCGGCTCCTCCTCGATCCGGTCGACCCGGAACGTGCGCCAGTCCGCCTTGTCCACGTCCCACGCCACCAGGTACCACCGCCGCCCGGTGTGGGCCAGGCCCAGCGGCTCGACGTGCCGCTTCGTTCCGCCGTCACGCCCCGCGTAGCCGAACCGCAGCCGCTGGTGGTCGCGGCACGCGCCGGCGATCGCGGTCAACGTGCCCGCGTCCACCTGCGTGCCGCGCGTCGTCGGCAACGCCACGGTGTGGGCCTGCAGCGCGTTCACCCGCCGCCGCAGCCGGGTCGGCAGCACCTGCTCCAGCTTGGCCAGGGCGCGCACGGACGTCTCCTCGATGCCCACCACGCTGCCGTTGGCCGCCGTCCGCAACCCGACGGCGACCGCCACGGCCTCGTCGTCGTCCAGCAGCAGCGGCGGCAGCTCGGCGCCCGCGCCCAGCTGGTAGCCGCCGGACACGCCCGGCGCGGCGTTCACCGGGTAGCCGAGGTTGCGCAGCTTGTCGACGTCGCGCCGCACGGTCCGCACGTCCACGCCGAGCCGCTGCGCGAGGTCCGCACCGGTCCAGTCGCGACGCACCTGCAACAACGACAGCAGCTTGAGCAGACGGGCCGATGTTTCCAGCATGACCGCAGTCTGCCGGCCATCGCGGACGAGAGCTGTCCGCGATGGCCGGCCGACCGCCTACCCCCGGCTCGCGCCCTCCGGCCACACCACGACGACCGGCACGCCCGACGCCCGCGCGGTCTCCACGACGTCCGCCGTGCCGCCGCGGCCGTCGGGCGGCTGACCGTCCCACACGGCGATCAGCAGCTCGACCGACGCGAGCATCCGCTCGTTCGCCATCACGTACGCGTGCCGGCCCGACAGCTCGTTCGGCAGCACGCTCACCACGTGGGCCTTCGCCAGCAGCTCGTCGTAGTCCGCCCGCTTCTCCGGCTTCAGCCGGTCCCGGTAGTCCATCGCGGGCAGCACCACCTCGACCCGGCCGCCCAGGTCCAGCACCACCCGCGCGAACAACTGGTCCGCGCCGGGCGCCAGGCAGGTCACCCCGACCAGGGATGACCCGCCCGCCGCCTCGGCCTCCAACGCCGCGCGGATGGCCTCGCGCACGGCGTCGACGCAATCGGGCGCCAGCTTGCTGTGCCCGGTGACTCCCACCCGCATCGCTAGGCCGTCCGCACCCCGCGGATCGCCTCACGGGTGTCGCGCACGACGGCCAGGTCGCGGTGCCGCTCGGCCTCCTTGGCGAAGTCCTGCAGCTTCCGCACCACCCGCCCGGACGCCAGGCCCGCCGCCGTCGGCAGCACCTCCTGGATCAACCCGCACGCCTCCTCGGGCTCGCCCGCCACCATCTTCGTGCGGGCCAGCCCGATGACGTCGAACGCCCGGTTGCGCACCCTGGCCGGGTCGCGCAGGCTCAGCGCCCGCCGGATGTGCGCCTCCGCCAGCGGCGCCTGCTTCGGGTCGTGCCCGGCCAGGTCCCGCATCCGGGCCCCGATGACACCCTCCAGCTCTGCCTCGTCGAACGTGTCCAGCCACCACGGGTCGGACTCCGACCGCCGCTGCGCGAAGCTGTCCTGCGCCTGCCCCACCGCCCGGTGGAACTCCCGCACCCGACCCATCTGGGCGTACGCCCAGGCCTCACGGGTCAGCAGGAGCGCCTGTAACGTCGGCGTGGCCGTGCGCCGGGTGCCGTACTGGCCGAGCTGGACCAGCTCCAACCCGTCCTCCGGCCGCCCGAGGTCGAACATCTGCCGGGCCATCGCCGCCAGGCACAGCGCGGCGAACGGGTCGTTGCGCCCCGCCTTCGCCATCCGCACGCCCAGCACGTAGTAGCGCTGCGCGGCGTCGTGCATGCCCGCGTCCCACGACATGCTGGCCGCCACCTTGGACAGCTCGGCCCCGATGAAGAAGGCCCGCTCCGTGGTCGGACCCGCCGGCGCGCGCGACAACCGCTCGGCCAGTTCCTCCAACTGCCCGAGCACCGCCTTGCGCGCCAGCCCGTACCCGCCTCGTCCACCCCACCCGCGCAGCCCGTCGGCGACGCGCTGCAGCGCCGCCAGCTCCTCCTCGCTGATCGCCGCGCTGGACGACCACCGGGACAGGGGCTTCAAGGGGTGGAGCCACCGCTGGAGCGGTTCGACCAGTGCGGGGCCCATCGCCACCGCGGCAGCTCCCGTGAGCGCCGCTCGTCTGCTGATCGCCAAGTCGTTCCTCGCCGTCTCCTCGACCGATCTGGCAATGCTCGACGCGTCCCACGCCGCGCCGAGCACATCGGGCGGGGCACCGCGATCGGGGCCCGCCTGGCTTGGGATTCCGACGCGGTCGAACCACAGCCGGTCGGCCGGCACGCCGAGCACCTGCGCGAAGTGGCGCAGGCGGTCGATCCGGTCGACCGGGTTCTCACCGGTCTCGTACCGCGAGAGCTGCGCCTGGGAGATCCCCAGCCAGGACGCCATCCGGTCTTGCGTGACGCGGCTGACGTGCTGGGGGTGGTGCCGGTAGGCGGCGAGGAGGGCACCCATGTTCCGGTCGGCGAACGCGGCGGCCATCGCCTCGTGGTCCCAGAAATCCGCGGGGACCTCGGGTGGTCCGTAGAGCTCCGTCCGAGCGTTGCGGCGACAACGCTGGCAGAGGCGGTCGGTGTTGTCGGCGGCTATCAACGCCCCGCAAGACGGGCATGCGCGCCTGGTACTGCCTGCTCTCCGAGCTTTGCGTTCCATGGCTCGCTCCCGTCACTGAGCGTGGTCACCAGTGTATAGAGATGTGATCAGGAGTCCATGCATTTCGTGCATAAGACGATGTGAGCCCCCAGGCGGAGCCCCCGTGACGCCGAGTGGTGGATGCGCGGAATCCGTCCGGTGCATGGTTCCCACCCGATACCGGTGTGGTGCGCGCCGCCGGTTCGGCACACCCTGCGTGGTGTGTTGCCTGCGCCGGGACGACCCCGCGGCCCCGGCACGCCGCCCGCTCCACCCGACCGGGGAGGGACCTCGCCGATGAGCATCACCGCTGCCACCACCGCAGACACCGGGCCACGCCAGGGGCCACGCGACCGCGCGCACCAACAGGCGCTCGGCGAGGCGATCGCGGGCTACCGGGTCCTCGGCTGGAAGGTGTCCGTCACGGAGCAGGGCGTGTTCCTGCCGCTCGGCCCGGCCACGACCGCCCTGGCCATGCCCGCCCGCATCGGCTCGCGCGTGCTGGCCGACCTGAAGGCCCGCATGCTCGCGGGCCCCGTCACCGTCATCCCCGGCCCGCGCGAGCACTGGATCTTCCTCGCCGAGCTCGTGGCGCTGCTGCCCACGCACCTCAAGGCGCCCCCCGAGGTCCAGTTCGTCCGCTCGCCGCAGCGCATCGCGCTGCCGCCCACCATGACCCGCTACGGGTCGCTGAGGTGGGCGAACCCGCCGTCGCACTCCCGGCACTGGTTCCCGCCGTTCACCGCCGTGCTGGCGCTGGCCCGGACGGCGGCCGCCAAGGACCGCTAGGCGAGAATGGGCGGGTGGACCGACGGACGCTGCTGTGCGGGCTGCTCGCCCTGACCGCCTGCGGGACGGGGGCGCCCGCGCGCGAGCCCGGTGTCGGCTCCGCCCGTCCGGGTGACCGCGTCGCCGCGCTCGCCGACGTGCCGGTGATGACCGGCGCGCTCGTCGACGTCGGCGGCGACGGCCAGTTGTTGCTGGTCCGGCCGTCCGAGGCCGAGGTGCGGGCGTTCCACCCGGCCTGCCCGCACCAGGGCACGGTGGTCAACCCGCCCGCCGCGGGGGTCATCACCTGCCCCACGCACCGCAGCGCGTTCGACCCGGCGTCGGGCGCCGTGCTGTCCGGACCGTCCCCGCGCGGCCTGGCCGAGGTGCCGGTGGCCGTCTCGGGCGCCGATGTGGTGCTTTCCTGAAGATTCGTCCCAATGGCTGGACGTGTTGAACCCCGCTTCACGTGGTGTCGTATTCGGTGTGACCGAACGAACACCCACCACCACGTAGCGGAGGAACCGTTTTGAGTTCCGTGGAGAAGACAGGGCTGTCCCGACGCTCGATGCTGTGCGGCGTGCTGGTCGCGCTGGCGGTGCCGGGCGGTCTGGCGGCGTGCAGCAGCGGCGGCGAGACCACGCCGGGCACCGGCACCGCGCCCGCGGGCGGCAG
>NZ_JBHTLK010000238.1:0-10322 GCF_042678885.1 Saccharothrix hoggarensis | reverse complement strand
CGCGGCCGCCCCGAAGCCGCAGGCTCCCGCCGCGCCGCGCCCGCAACCCGTGGTCGCGCCGAGCGCCGGCGGCGTGGAGACCGTCATCGCCCGCGCCATGCAGCAGCTCGGCGTCCGGTACTCGTGGGGCGGCGGCAACTACCAGGGCCCGACGGTCGGCATCCGGGACGGTGGCGTCGGCGACGCCCACGGCGACTACTACTCCGTCGGCTTCGACTGCTCCGGCCTGATGATGTACGCGTTCGCGGGCGTGGGGATCTTCCTGCCGCACTACAGCGGGTACCAGTACAACGCGGGCCGCAAGGTGCCGCTCGCCCAGGCGCAGCGCGGGGACATGCTGTTCTGGGGCCCGGGCGGCGGCACGCACGTCGCCCTCTACCTGGGCGGCGGCATGATGGTCGAGGCGCCGTACTCGGGGTCGTCGGTGCGCGTCGCCCCCGTCCGGTACGGCGGGATCATGCCGTACGCGACCCGCCTGCTGTAGCCGTCACCGGCGGTCGCCCACCGGTTCCAGCCGCAGGGCCCGCACCTCCTCGCGCAGCGCGCGGACCTCCTGGACCAGCCGGTCGTCGACGGCGGTCGGCTTCGCCGGCGCGTCCGACTCCATCGCGCCGCACACGACGGCGATGAACAGGTTCAGCATGGTGAACGTGCCGACCAGCAGGTAGACCAGGAAGAACACCCAGGCCAGCGGCTGGGCGACCATCAGGTCCCGCATGACGTCCGACCAGCCGTCGCCGGTGGTGATCTGGAACAGCGTCAGCAGGGTCGAGCCGAGGTCGCCGAACCGCGGGTCGCCGCTCGGGCGGAACAGGTTGATCGCGACGACGCTGCCGACGTACAGCATCAGCACCAGCAGGCCGGACAGCGACAGCAGGCCGGGGATCGACTTGACCAGCGCCGTCACCACGCGCCGCATGCTCGGCACCATCGAGACCAGCCGCAACGCGCGCAGCACGCGCAGCGACCGGATCACCGACAGCGCGCCGGCGGCGGGCAGCAGGGACACCCCGATGACGACGAAGTCGAAGCAGTTCCAGGGGTCGCGGAAGAACCGGAGGCGGTGCGCGTAGAGGCGGGCGGCCAGTTCGGCGACGAAGACCGCGAGGGCGACGCGGTCCACCGCGCCGAGCACGCCGCCGTGCGCCGCGACGAGCGCGGGCGACGTCTCGCACCCCAGGGCGATCGCGTTGACCACGATCACCCCGATCACCAGCCGTTGGAAGCGCCTGCCGTCCACGACGTCGCGGACGCGGTCGCGCAAAGCCATGCGGAACTCCTTCTGCACGCGGGGAGGTGGCTCGATCGAGCACCGAGCCCATCGGCGTGCCGCCGGCACGGCTTGAGGTGATTCACCTGGTCGTGCGGAAGGACCACTCGGGCTGCCGGTCGGTTCTCGGCGATGTGGTCGCGGTGGCCGGTCGATTCCGATCTCCGGGTGGATATGAACCCTCATTCGCGGTGATCCCGGAAATGTGTCCCGAGAATTGCGGATGAATGGTCTTGATCACCCGAATGCGCGACGCGGATTCGGTAACGTCGAGGGTTGCGGGAGGAAGTCAAGTCCAGGGGGGACCATGACGGCCGGCCACTTGATGTGCCACGAAGGCGACGTGCGCGGGGGGAGACGCGGGGGAGGGCCACCGGGCCGCGGGTCCGCGCATGCCGCGGGCGGCTCACCCGGGGCGGTTCCCGCCCGACCGCGGTCGGTCTGCGCGTCGCGATGAACGGCGGCTTCCACCAGGCGGTGCTCGAACGGGCGGACGCCGCGGTGCTCGTGGTCGACCCGACGGACCTCGGCGTGCGGTGGGCGTCCCCGGCGGCCCGGCGGCTGTTCGGCGGCGCGCCCGGCGAGCTGCCCGACCTGGTCGCGAGCGGTGACGCGGCGGCCGTCGGCACGTTCCTGCAGGCGGCGGGCCGCACCGGCTCGTCGCGGTGCTCGTGCGCGGTGCCCGTGGAGGGCTCCACGCACCGGCGCGTCGACCTCGTCGCCCGCGACCTGAGCGACGACCCCGCCGTGGGCGGGCTCGTGGTGGTCGCGCTCGACGTCACGGGCTGGGCGGAGACGGCGGACGAGCTGGGCAGCAGGCTCAACACCGACGCGTTGACGGGCCTGGCGAACCGCACCGGGTTCCTGCCCCGGCTGGAGCAGGCCGTGCGCGGCGCGCCGGGCACGGTGCTGGTGTTCCTCGACCTCGATCAGTTCAAGGACGTCAACGACCGCCACGGCCACGCCGCGGGCGACCACGTGCTGCGCCTGGTGGCGTCCCGGCTGGCCGCCGTGGTCGCCGGCCGCGGCACGGCGGCGCGGCTCGGCGGCGACGAGTTCGTCGTCCTGCTGGACCGGCTGGACGAGCAGCAGGCGATCGCCGCCGCGCACGAGATCCTGGCCGTGATCGCGTTGCCGGTGACGTTGGCGGAGGGCGTCGTGCGGGTGTCGGTGTCGGCGGGCATCACGTTCGTCCGGGCCGGCCACGGCGCCGAGGACCTGCTGCACCAGGCGGACCTCGCGATGTACCGGGCGAAGACGATCGGCCCGGTGGGCGTCGCGCTGTACGACGAGGCGCTGGAGGACTGGGCGCTGGCGCGCAAGCACCAGGTGGACCGGCTCGCCGAACGGCTGGAGGAGCTGCACGCGGAGAACCGGGCGCTGGCCGAGGCGGCGACCATCGACCAGCGGACCGGCCTGCCGAACCCGGCGACGTTCGACGCCGACCACGCGCTGCGCAACCGCGTCGGCGAGCCGTACAGCCTGCTGCTGGTCGACATCGACCGCTTCCACGCCTACAACACGCTGTACCACTACCTGGCCGGGCACGAGACGCTGCGCCGGGTCGGCGAGGCGATCAGCCGCACCGCCCGCGCCGGCGACCGCGCGTACCGGTACGGGGGCGAGGAGTTCACCGTGCTGCTGCCGGACACCCGGCTGGACGGCGCGCTGGCGCTGGGCGAGCGCATCCGGCGGGCGGTGGAGCAGCTCGGCGTCGAGCACCGGGGCAACGCCGGGGGAGTGGTGACGGTGTCGATCGGCGCGGTGGAGGTGCTGCCCGGCGCGTCGGTCACCGACGCGGTCGAGGCGGCCAGCGTCGCGGTGCTGGAGGCCAAGGACGCGGGCCGCAACCGGGTGGTGGGCCGGCGGACCGCCGGGTGAGGCGTCGGCCTGCCGGGACGAGGCGCGTCGCGGGCTCCCCCGCGGGGTCGATCGGCCCGGTTGAGCCGCACTCACCCGCACGGCGCTCTGATGCTCTGTTCAGCCCAACAAACAACCACGGACAGTAGATAAATGGGGCGAATTCATCTCGACTACATGAATTGAGTTGGGCCGACCTGGTGAACGGGTGTGACCAGGAGTTAGTAACCTCCCGTGAACCACGACTCGATGCAGCACTTCTCGGCCGGTCTCTCCACCCTGGTCCTCGCCTACGTCGTCTCCGTGATCGGCTCGCTGATCGGCCTCGCGTGCATGGCCCGCGCCCGCGCCGAGCCCGTCCGCCGCGCGAAGGTGCGCTGGACGGTGCTGGGCGCGATCTCCATCGGGGGCGTCGCCATCTGGCTCATGCACTTCATCGCCATGCTCGGCTTCGACGTCCCCGGCGCGGCGATCAAGTACTCCGCGCCGCTGACCGCGCTGTCCGCCGTGGTGGCGATCGGCGTCGTCGGCCTCGGGCTGTCGCTCGTCACGCTCGTCCGGTTCACCAGGACGCGGCTGCTCGTGGCGGGCGCGCTGGCCGGGCTCGGCGTCGCCGGCATGCACTACCTGGGCATGTCCGCGATCCGGTTCAAGGGCGAGCTCTCGTACGACACGACCCTCGTCGTCCTGTCGTGCGTCATCGCCGTGGTCGCGGCGACCGCCGCGTTCTGGTTCACCCTGGTCGTCAAGACGACCGCGGCGCGGTTCGCCGCCGGCCTGATCATGGGCGTGGCGGTCACCGGCATGCACTACACCGGCATGGCCGCGGTGCGGGTGGACGTCGACCCGCTGGTGGTCGCGCCGTCCGGCACGACGGTGTTCGACCTGGTGTTCCCGGTGTTCGTCACGAGCGCGCTGGTGGTGGCGGTCCTGCTGTGGATGCTGTTCACCGCCGACGACGAGGCGCTGGGCGAGCCCGCCTAGCCGCGTACGGTGTGGCCGTGGTGTCGTGGACGGCGGTGGTCCTGGCCGGGGGGCGGGGCAGCAGGCTGGGCGGTGTCGACAAGGCCGCGGTCGTGGTCGACGGCCGCACGCTGCTCGACCACGTGCTGGACGCGGTGGCCGGCGCGCGGGCGACCGTCGTCGTGGGACCGCGCAAGGACGACGTGCCCGGCGTGACGTGGGCGCGGGAGGAACCGCCCGGCGGTGGACCGCTGGCGGGCCTGGCCGCCGGGCTCGCGCACGTCCGCACCGACCTCGTGGTCGTGCTGGCGGTGGACCAGCCGGGCCTCACCCGGTCCACAGTGGACCGCCTGCTCGCGGCGGTGGCCGACAGCGGCGCGGTGCTCGTCGACGAGGGCGGCCGCCTCCAGTGGCTCGCCGGCGCGTGGCGCGTCGCGGCGCTGCGCCGGGCGCTGCCCGCCGACCCGCGGGACGTCTCGATGCGGTCGGTGCTCGGGCCGCTCGACCCGGTGACCGTTCTCGCCCGACCGGGTGAGGCGCGTGACGTGGACACCCCGCGGGACCTCACCCGCTGACACCGGGCCGGACCCCTTCACAAGAGCCATACCGTCCTCAGGGGAGACTGGGCAAGAGTCGTACAACCCTGTCGAGGAGGACCTTTGTCCGAGCCCGCCGCCGAGGCGCCCCACACGCCGGCTCGTGACGCCCAGTTGCTCGAACGCACCGTGTTCGAGGTCAAGCGGGTGATCGTCGGGCAGGACCGGCTGGTCGAGCGGATGCTCGTCGGCCTGCTCGCCAAGGGCCACCTGCTGCTGGAGGGCGTGCCCGGCGTGGCGAAGACGCTGGCCGTGGAGACGTTCGCCAACGTCGTCGGCGGGTCGTTCTCGCGCGTCCAGTTCACCCCCGACCTGGTTCCCGCCGACATCCTCGGCACCCGCATCTACCGCCAGGGCAGCGAGACGTTCGACGTCGAGCTCGGCCCCGTGGTGGCGAACTTCGTGCTCGCCGACGAGATCAACCGCGCGCCCGCCAAGGTGCAGTCGGCGATGCTGGAGGTCATGGCCGAGCGGCACGTGTCCATCGGCGGCAAGACGTTCCCGATGCCCAACCCGTTCCTGGTCCTGGCCACCCAGAACCCGATCGAGAACGAGGGCGTCTACCCCCTGCCCGAGGCGCAGCGCGACCGGTTCCTGTTCAAGATCCAGGTCGAGTACCCGACGGCCGAGGAGGAGCGGGAGATCGTCTACCGCATGGGCGTCGAGCCGCCCGTGCCCAGCCAGGTGCTCGGCCCGGACGAGCTGGTCCGCCTGCAGGGCGTGGCCTCCCGGGTGTTCGTGCACCACGCGCTGGTCGACTACGTGGTGCGGCTGGTCATCGCGACCCGCGCGCCCAAGGAGCACCAGCTCACCGACGTCGCCGGGTGGGTCGCGTACGGCGCCTCGCCGCGCGCCAGCCTCGGCATCATCGCCGCCGCCCGCGCCCTGGCGCTGGTGCGCGGGCGCGACTACGTGCTGCCGCAGGACATCGTGGACGTCGTGCCGGACGTGCTGCGGCACCGCCTGGTGCTGTCCTACGACGCCCTCGCCGACGGCGTCCCGCTGGACCACATCATCACCCGGGTGCTCCAGACCGTGCCGCTGCCGCAGGTCTCGGCACGTCCGCAGACGCCCCAGCCCGCGGGCAGGCCGTGACCGAGCCCACCGAAGCGACCCCGGCCCGCCCGAACTGGGCGCCGCCGGTCCTGCACGGCGGCCGGATGGAAGCGGCGCTGCGCACGCTCGAACTGGACGTCCGCCGCCGCCTCGACGGCCTGCTCCAGGGCAACCACCTCGGCCTCGTGCCGGGTCCGGGCTCGGAGCCCGGCGAGGCGCGGCCCTACCAACCCGGCGACGACGTGCGGCGGATGGACTGGGCGGTCACCGCGCGCACCACCGTGCCGCACATCCGGGAGACGGTCGCCGACCGCGAGCTGGAGACGTGGCTCGCGATCGACCTGTCGCCCAGCCTCGACTTCGGCACGGCCGTGTGCGAGAAGCGCGACCTGGTGGTCGCCGCGACGGCCGCCGTGGCGCACCTGACCCGTGGCGGCGGGAACCGGATCGGCGCGCTGGTCTCCACCGGCGAGGACCTGGTCCGGGTGCCCGCCCGCGGCGGCCTGGCGCACTCGCGCGGCCTCATCCGCAAGGTCGCCGAGACGCCCCGCGCCCCGGAGGGCACCCGCGGCTCGCTGGCCGACGTGGTCGAGCAGCTGCGCCGCCCGCCGCGTCGCCGCGGCCTGGTCGTCGTGATCTCGGACTTCCTCGGCGGCATGGAGTGGCAGCGGCCGCTGAAGGCCCTGTCCGCCCGGCACGAGCTGGTCGCCATCGAGGTGGTCGACCCGCGTGACATCGACCTGCCCGAGGTCGGCACCGTCGTGCTCGCCGACCCCGAGTCGGGTCGCCAGCGCGAGGTGGTCGCCTCGCCGCTGCTGCGCCGGGAGTTCGCCGCCGCCGCGGCGGAGCACCGCGCCGCCGTGGCCGCGGGCCTCCGCCAGGCCGGCGCCGGACACCTGGTGCTGCGCACCGACTCGGACTGGATCGCCGACACCGTGCGCTTCGTGGTCGCCCGCAAGCGCCGCTGGTCGGGAGGGGTGGCCTGATGAGCCTGTCGGGGTTCACCGCGCCGTGGTGGTTCCTGCTGCTCGGCGCGGTCGCGGCGCTGGCCGCGTTCTACGTGGTGCTGCAGCGCGTGCTGCGCAAGCGGACGCTGCGGTTCGCCAACCTGCCGATGCTGGAGAAGGTCGCGCCCAAGCGGCAGGGCTGGTACCGGCACGTGCCGGCGGCGTTGCTCCTGGTGGCGTTCATGCTGCTGACGGTGGCGCTGGCCGGGCCGACCGCCGAGCAGAAGGTGCCGCGCAACCGCGCCACCGTGATGCTGGTGATCGACACGTCGCTGTCGATGAAGGCGACGGACGTCAAGCCGTCCCGGCTGGAGGCCGCGCAGGTGGCCGCCAAGTCGTTCGCCGACGGGCTCACGCCGGGCATCAACCTGGGCCTGATCTCGTTCGCCGGCTCGGCGACCGTGCTGGTCGCGCCGACCACCGACCGGGGCGCGGTCACCCAGAGCATCGACGGGCTGAAGCTCGCCCAGTCGACCGCGACCGGTGACGCGATCGTCGCCGCCCTGGCCGCCATCGACTCGTTCGGCAAGGTCGTCGGCGGCGCGGACGGCCCGCCGCCCGCGCGCGTCGTGCTGATGACCGACGGCAAGGAGACCGTCGGCACCCGGCGGGCGTTCGACGCGGCCGAGGACGCCAAGCAGGCCGGCATCCCGATCTCCACGATCTCGTTCGGCACCGAGGACGGCGTGGTCGAGATCGAGGGCCGGCGGCAGGACGTGCCGGTGGACGACGACTCCATGAAGGAGATCGCCAAGCTGTCCGGCGGCGAGTTCTTCAAGGCAGCCAGCGCCGAGGAGCTGCGCCGGGTCTACGACACGCTGGGCGAGCAGATCGGCTACGAGAAGAAGCAGGCCGACGCGAGCCGGCCGTGGTTGGCGCTGGGCACCCTGCTCGGGATGCTGGCCGTCGCGGGCGCGCTGCTCTTCGGGCAACGCCTGCCCTGACGCGGCAGGATGTCGCCCGTGGCGGAGGCGACGAACTGGCGGGAGATGGTCGACTGGTCCGCGGCGCTGCTGCGCCGCGGCACCGGCGAGGGCGTGCCGGAGTGGAACCGGCGCGTCCTGTCGACCGGGCTCGACAACGAACGCGACCTGCGGGTCTGGCTGCGTGAGCACGGCGTGACCGGCTACCCGCAGATGCTGCTGGTGATGGAGCGGTTCGGCTACCCGGACTTCATGACGGCGTCGTCGGACGAGCTGGTGGACGCCCAGTACGCGGACCGGCCCGAGATGCGCCCGATCCTCGACCGGCTGCTGGCCGAGGCGGCGCTGCTCGGGCCGATGCACGTCCAGGCGCGCAAGACCTACGTGGCGCTGGTGTCACCCCGGCGCACGTTCGCGATCGTGAAGGCCACCACCCGTGACCGGGTCGACCTCGGCCTCCGGCTGGCGGGCCACGCGCCGGCCGGGCGGCTGGAGCCGGCGCGCGCCCTGGGCAACGACACCATCACCGTGCGGATCGGCATCGGCAGCGCGGACGCCATCGATGACGACACGGTGGAGTGGCTGCGCCAGGCGTACACGGCCAACTCGTGAGCGACGACGGGTCGGCGCGTTCGAGCCGGCAGACGTGGACCGACGAGGACGGCGTGGTGTGGACGCGCGGCCGGCCGCGCGTCCTGACCGAACGCGACGCCCGACGCCTGGTGCTCCGGGCGTCGACCCTGGTGGTGGTCGAGCGGTCGGTGGACGACCTGGTCGTCCTCGACCCGGCCGTCCGCCGGGAGTTCTGGGCGTCGCACGTCGCGGGCCACGTGGACGAGAGGACCGGCGAGCCGGTGCCACCGAACCACCTCGGCCTGACCTACGCGGCCAGTCCGTGGACCGATGGCTCCGGCCGCCGGCTCGTCCTGCTCGCCGAGGAGTGCTGAGCCGAGGATGCTGAGCCGAGGAGTGCCGAGCCGAGGGGCGCCGAGCGGCGGGAGCGGTCAGGCGACGCGCCAGGTGACGCCGTGCGCGGCCAGGCCGGTCAGGAAGTCGGCCGGGTCGAGGACTTCCGCCGCCGCGTGGGCGCCGGGTGGCGCGGCGAGCAGCCGGCGGGCGGCCTCCACGGCGATCACGGCCGTGGTGCCGTACATGTCCCGGCCCTCCAGCACGCCCTGGCGCCGGGCGCCGTCGGTGGCGAGGGCGTCCACCACCAGCGTGAAGCGGGCCCGTGACCGGCTGTCGGGGGTCGGGTGCCGCGGCGTGCCGTCCACCGTCGCCTGCGTGGCCCCGGCGAAGAACGCCTGGATCTCCGGCGAGGCCAGGCCCTCCGAGTGCCGGGTGCGGACGTGCCGGGGGAGGGTGACGGCGGGCGGCAGGGGGAACTTCACCGCGGGTGCGTCGCCGGACGGCCACGCCACGGAGGTCCGCTTGGCCGCACGGTCCCTGACGTACTCACCGTCCTCCCAGGTCAGGCCACCGGAGTGGAACGTCTCGCGGGTCGTCAGCGCCATCAGGACCGTGCCGCGCGACCCCTCCGCGTCGACCGCCGTGAACGCGGTGCTGATGGTCTCCAGCCCGCCCAGCCCCTCGGCGACCAGGTGGCCCAGCAGGTCGCCGGTCAGGCAGTCGTTGTTGGCCGCGGGCAGGATCGGGACCGGCGCGGACGCGTGCCGGTCCAGCACGCCCTTGATGTACGACTCCTCGCCGGAGACGTCCACGTACGCCACGCCCGCGTCGATCGCGGCCCGGATCACCGGCTCGCCGAAGTGCGTGAACGGCGACGCGCAGTTGATCACCACGTCGACGTCCGCCAACGCCCGGACCAGCGACTCGTGGTCGTCCACCGCCGCGACCCGGAACCCCGGCAGCGCGCGCCTGCCGACCAGGACCGGCTCCACGCCGACGTCACGCAGCCTCGCCACGACCAGGCCGCCCACGAACCCCGACGCGCCGTGGACCGCGACCCTCACGCCGGCACCCCGTCCACCGCGACCGAACGGCCGAGCGACGCCGACTGCCGGATCGCCTTCCACGGCCGGTAGTCCGACGAGTCGAGGTACGCGCGGACGGCGTCCTTGTCGGCGAACTCGACGATGATCACCTGCGTGGGCGACCACTCGCCCTCCAGCGGCACGGGCCGCGGGTCGAACGCGACCACGCGACCGCCGAAGCGTTCGAGGATCGGCAGGGCCCCGGCGGCGTACTCGGCCATCGCCTCGGCGTCCGTGGGGTGGATGTCGATCACCATGTATGCGCTCATGGCCACCACACTGCGTGCCGGCCACGCCGCCAACCAGCCCGAGCGCAACCCACCCCGGCCAGGGTCAGGCTACGGGCGCGCCGGCGGCCGATACTGGGCGGCGTGACCGAACTCGGCGAGTTCCTGCGCGCGCACCGGGCCCGCTTGCGGCCCGACGACGTCGACCTGCCCCACTACGGCCGCCGCCGCGTGCGCGGGCTGCGCCGCGAGGAGATCGCCCAGCTCGCCGGGGTGAGCGCGTCCTACTACACGCGGCTGGAGCAGGGGCAGTCGCGCAGCGCGTCGACCGAGGTGCTGGACGCGTTGGCGCGGGCCCTCCGGCTCGACCCGGACGAGCACGCCCACCAGCAGGACCTCGTGGCCGCCGTCCGCTCCCGCGCGCCG
>NZ_JBHTLK010000237.1:0-10486 GCF_042678885.1 Saccharothrix hoggarensis | reverse complement strand
ACATCATCCGACTACGTGTCGAACCGCCCACAACCTCCCAGGGCAGTACAGCTAGTCGTCTCCCGACCGCTCCACCTCTCCCCAACACCGCTGCCTCTTCCGACCGCCCTGCGCGGCCACCGCCGCCCGTCGGGACGTCCGCTACGGCAGCCGGAGTATTCCCATGCGGTGACGGAATCGTTACAGTCTGCTTCTGGGAACGCTCCCAGAAACGACAACGAAGGGGTTGTTGTGCGAAATCTTCTGGCGGCGGTGGCCGCCGTGGTGTCGATGGCAGGGTTGGTGGTGATCGGCGGGACCAGCACCGCGGGGGCGGCTCCGGTCTGCGCCGTGGACTACAAGCTGAACCAGTGGTCCACCGGGTTCACCGCCAACGTGACCGTGACCAACCAGTCCGCTCCGGTCACTTCGTGGAAGCTCACCTGGACGTTCGCCGGCAACCAGGCGATCAGCTCCGGCTGGAGCGCCGACGTGCGCCAGTCCGGCAAGCAGGTGACGGCGTCCAGCATGCCGTGGAACGGCGCGCTGGCCACGGGCGCGAGCGCCCAGTTCGGCTTCCAGGCGACGTACAGCGGCGCCAACGCGGTGCCGACCGACTTCGCTTTCAACGGTGTCTCGTGCGGTGGTGACCAGACCACCACGACCACCACCACGACGAACACGGGCTCGTGGCCGCCCACCGACTCGTCCACGACGACGACCACCACGACGACCGACCAGCCGCCGGTCGACTGCGGCACCGCGACGCTGTGCGACGGCTTCGAGCAGCAGACCGGCTCCACGCCGAGCGGCCGGTGGACCGTGGGCGCGGCCAACTGCACCGGCCAGGGCACCGTCGCCATCGACAACTCGGTCGCGCGCAGCGGCTCCAAGTCGGTCCGGGTGAACGGCGCGTCGGGCTACTGCAACCACATCTTCTTCGGCACGCCGCTGACCGGCACGGGCGTCGTGCACGGCCGGTTCTACGTCCGCCACACCACGGCCCTGCCGATGGCGCACGTGACGTTCATGGCCATGAAGGACTCCGCCGACGGCGGCAAGGACCTGCGCATGGGCGGCCAGAACTCGGCCCTCCAGTGGAACCGCGAGTCCGACGACGCGACCCTGCCCGAGCAGAGCCCGGTGGGCGTGTCGAAGAGCAAGCCGCTGCCCACCGGCACGTGGAACTGCGTGCAGTTCACCGTCGACCCGGCCGGCAAGATCGCCACCTCGCTCAACGGCGCCCCCGTCGAGGGCCTGCAGGCGGACGGCGTCGCGACGCCGGACGTCGACCGGCAGTGGATGGCCAAGTCCGGCTGGCGGCCCGCCGTCACCGACCTGCGCCTGGGCTGGGAGAGCTACGGCGACGGCGCGAACACCCTCTGGTACGACGACGTGGCGATCGGCTCCTCGCCGATCGGCTGCTAGACCGGCGCGCCGGGTTCCGGCGCGTCACGATGATCCGGTGTGGGGGAGGGCCGAGCGGGACCCGGCCCTCCCCCACAGCGTCGATCAGGAGGCCGTGACCGAGACGTCGTCCAGCACGAACGAGGTCTGGTAGGACCAGTCCTCCGCGCCGGTGAAGCTCAACGTGACGGTCTGGCCCGCGAACGCGCCCAGGTTGAAGGTGCGCACGACGTAGCCGGACGGGTTGAGGTTGGTGTAGGTCGCCAGGGTGGTCGTGCCCGCCTTGACGGTGAACGTGTCGAACACCTGCGGCTCGTACTCCGCCGTGCTGATCTTCAGCCACAGCGACAGCGTGGTGTTCGTGCAGCCCGCCGGGATGGTGACGACCTGGGACAGCGTCTCGGTGTTGGTGTAGCCGTAGCCGCTGATCCACGAGGACCGGGAGCCCGAGCGCGGCGCGCCCTCGCCGGTCCACGCCCCGATCGTCCAGGTGGCGTTCGACCAGCCGGTGGTGCCGTTCTCGAAGCCGCCGTTCACGACCTTCTCACCGGGCGCGGAGCACGAGCCGCCGGGCGGGTTGATCGTCCACGTGAACGTGGTGCCGGCGGACTTGCCCGCGCTGTCGGTCACCGTGGCGGTCACGGTGTAGGAGCCGGCGGTGGTGGGCGTGCCGGAGATCAGGCCGGTCGACGCGGCCAGGCTCAGGCCGGGCGGCAGGCCGGTGGCCGACCACGTGTACGGCGGCGTGCCGCCGGATGCCTTGAGCTGGAGGCTGGTGGCCGTGCCGACGTTGCCGGTCTGGTTGCCGGGCGGGGTGACCGACGGGGTGCCGGGGCCGGGGTCGCCGGTGTTGACGAACAGCAGCCGGTTCGGCGAGCCGGTGCCCGGGCTGGTGATCTTGTTCGGCGTGGCGGAGCCGGTCATGGCGCTCGCGACCTGCGCGGGCGTCAACCCCGGGGTGGCGCCGAGGAGCAGCGCCGCGCCGCCGGCGACGTGCGGCGCCGCCATCGACGTGCCGCTGATGGTGTTGGTGGCGGTGTCGTTGGTCATCCACGCCGAGGTGATGTTCTGGCCCGGCGCGAAGATGTCGGTGCAGGTGCCGAAGTTGGAGAACGACGCGCGGGCGTCGGCGTTGGTGGAGGCGTTCACGGTGATCGCCTCGGCGACCCGCGCCGGGGTGAAGTTGCACGCGTCGGAGTTGGAGTTGCCGGAGGCGATCGCGTACGTGATGCCGTCGGCGATGGAGTTGCGGACCGCGTTCTCGCCGGTCGGGTCGCTGCCCTGGCCCCCGAGGCTCATGTTCGCCACGGCCGGGCCGGAGGTGTGGTGGCCGGTGACCCAGTCGATGCCCGCCGCGACGCCGGCGAACGAGCCGGAGCCCTGGCAGTTGAGCACCTTGACCGCGATCAGGCGCACGCCCTTGGCGACGCCGTAGGCGGTGCCGCCGACCGTGCCGGCGACGTGCGTGCCGTGGCCGTTGCAGTCGGTGTTGTTGGAGTCGACGGTGTTGGTGCCCCAGGTGGCGCGGCCGCCGAAGTCGGTGTGCGTGGTGCGGATGCCGGTGTCGATGATGTAGGCGGTGACGCCGGAGCCGGTGTTCGGGTTGGTGTAGGACGAGTCCAGCGGCAGGTCGCGCTGGTCGATGCGGTCCAGGCCCCACGACGGCGGGTTCGGCTGGGTCGCGGTCGCCTGCACGGCTCCGTTCTGCTGGACGTAGGCCACGGTGGGCTCGGCGGCGAGCCGGCGGGCGGCCCGCTCGGACAGCGTGCCCGCGAAGCCCTTGAGCGCGTGGCGGTAGGTGAAGTCGACCTTGGCGTCGTACTTCGCGGTGAGGTCGCTGGTGAGCGCGTCGACGCTCTGGGTGGACAGGTCCTTGTAGACGACGATGTAGCTGTCCTTGATGGCCGTCGGGTTGCCGAGGCCCACGATGTCGCCCTCCGCCGCGGCGGCCGGTGTGGCGCCGGTGGCGAGGGCGGCGGCGGTGATGGTGGCGGTGGCCAACGCGATGAGGACGCGTCTGGGTGCGCGATCGTCTCCCATTGCAGGGTTCTCCCTCGTGCAGGGGTTCCGGCAGGCCCAATGCGGCGCGGGCCGGCCGGGGAGTGGAGGTTCTGCGATCACGTTCGCGCGACGTGATCGGCAACGTTAGAGGACCGGTGGGAACCGGACAATCGGCCGGCAGTGGGAACGACCTGCGGTATTCCGAACGGCGACGCCGCCGCGGCGACCCGGTGGGCGACCCGGTCGGGTGACCCTCGCCCCATTGGCCAATAATCTTAATAACTTCAGTGTCAACTAAAATAAGTCCTCCTCCGGTGCAGCCATGGCACCGGAGGAGGACTTCCACAAAGCAACCAGGACGGTCAGCGCCCGACGTAGGCACGCAGGTGGTGGGCGGTCAACGTGTCGGCGTTGTCGACGAGGTCGGCCGGGGTGCCGGTGAACACGATCCGGCCGCCGTCGTGCCCGGCGCCGGGGCCGAGGTCGATGATCCAGTCGGCGTGCGCCATGACCGCCTGGTGGTGCTCGATCACGACGACCGTGTTGCCGTCGTCCACGAGCCGGTCGAGCAGGGCGAGCAGCTGGTCGACGTCGGCGAGGTGCAGGCCGGTGGTGGGCTCGTCCAGCACGTAGGTGGACGCCTTCTCCGCCATGTGGATGGCCAGCTTGAGCCGCTGGCGCTCGCCGCCGGACAGCGTGGTCAGGGGCTGGCCGAGGGAGAGGTAGCCGAGGCCGACGTCCACGAGCCGGTCGAGGATGGCCTTGACCTGCTTCTCGGTGAAGAAGTCGCGGGCCTCGGCGACGGACATGCCGAGCACCTCGCTGATGTCGCGGCCGCGCAGGGTGTGGGTGAGGACCTCGGGGGTGAACCGCTTGCCCTCGCACTCCTCGCAGACGGAGGCGACGCCGGCCATCATCGCGAGGTCGGTGTAGACGAGGCCGATGCCCTTGCACTTGGGGCAGGCGCCCTCGGAGTTGGCGCTGAACAGTGCGGCCTTGACGCCGTTGGCCTTGGCGAAGGCGGTGCGGATCGGGTCGAGCAGGCCGGTGTAGGTGGCGGGGTTGGAGCGCCGCGAGCCGCGGATGGGCGACTGGTCGACGGTGACGACCTCGGGGCGGCGGGCCAGCGAGCCGTGGATGAGGGAGCTCTTGCCGGAGCCGGCGACGCCGGTGACGACGGTGAGCACGCCGAGGGGGATGTCGACGTCGACGTTCTTGAGGTTGTGGAGCGACGCGCCGGTGATGGGGAGGTGGCCGGTGGGGCGGCGGACGTCGTCGCGGAGGCGGGCGCGGTGGTCGAGGTGCCGTCCGGTGAGGGTGTCGGAGGCGCGGAGTTCCTCGACGGTGCCGGTGAAGGTGATGTGGCCGCCGTTGACGCCGGCGCCGGGGCCGAGGTCGACGACGTGGTCGGCGATGGCGATGGTCTCGGGCTTGTGCTCGACCACGAGGACGGTGTTGCCCTTGTCGCGCAGGCGGAGCAGGAGGTCGTTCATGCGCTGGATGTCGTGGGGGTGCAGGCCGACTGTGGGTTCGTCGAAGACGTAGGTGACGTCGGTGAGGGCGGAGCCGACGTGGCGGACCATCTTGACGCGTTGGGCCTCGCCGCCGGAGAGGGTGGCGGCGGGTCGGTCGAGGCTGAGGTAGCCGAGGCCGATCTCGACGAGGTTGTCGAGGAGTTCCTTGAGGGTGGCGAGCATGGGGCCGACGGAGGGGTCGGTGATCTTGGCGACCCAGTCGGCGAGGTCGCTGATCTGCATGGTGGAGCAGTCGGCGATGTTCCGGCCGTCGATCTTGGCGGAGAGGGCGGCGGCGTTGAGGCGGGCGCCGTGGCAGGAGGGGCACTCGGCGAAGGTGACGGCGCGGTCGACGAAGGCGCGGACGTGGGGTTGCATGGATTCGCGGTCTTTGCCGAGGTAGAGGCGTTGGACCTTGACGAGGAGGCCTTCGTAGGTGACGTTGGTCTTGCCTACTTTGACCTTGGTGGGTTCGCGGTTGAGGAAGGCGTCCCATTCTTCGTCGGTGAAGTCCTGGAGCTTCTTGTCGGGGTCGTAGAAGCCGGACTGGATGTAGGTCTGGACGTACCAGTTGTCGACGGTGAAGCCGGGGACGGTGATGGCGCCCTCGTTGAGGGACTTGGTGCGGTCGACGAGTTCGTCGGTGTCGACGGTGGAGACGCGGCCGAGTCCTTCGCAGGTGGGGCACATGCCTTCGGGGAGGTTGAAGCTGAAGGCGCCGGAGGTGCCGACGTGGGGTTCGCCGAGGCGGCTGAAGAGGATGCGGAGCATGGTGTGGGCGTCGGTGGCGGTGCCGACGGTGGAGCGGGAGTTGGCGCCCATGCGTTCCTGGTCGACGATGATGGCGGCGCTGAGGTTGCGGAGGGCGTCGACGTCGGGGCGGCCGAGGTTGGGCATGAAGGATTGCAGGAACGCGGTGTAGGTCTCGTTGATGAGTCGTTGGGACTCGGCGGCGATGGTGCCGAAGACGAGGGAGGACTTGCCCGAGCCGGAGACGCCGGTGAAGACGGTGAGTCGGCGTTTGGGGATGTCGACGGAGATGTCGGCGAGGTTGTTCTCGCGGGCGCCGCGGACTTGGATGACGTCGTGGCTGTCGGCGGTGGTGTGGCGTTCGGCGGGCGTGGGCATGCGTGTTTCCCCAGAGTGGTGTGCGGTTTGTTTATGCCGTAAGGTCGGCTCGCGCACGGTACTTTACACCGTAAGGGGTGGCAAGTGGTGGTGTTCGCCGGGCAGGGTGACGCGCGTCGGTCGATGCGACTGCTGTGGCGTGGGCCGGGTGGTGCGGCGGGTCCGGGGTTGAGCGTGGACGTGATCGTGGACGCGGCGATCGCGGTGGCGGACCGGGACGGCATGGCGGCGTTGTCGATGCGCGCGGTGGGGGAGCGGCTGGGTCGTTCGGCGATGGCGTTGTACACGTACGTGCCGAGCAAGGCCGAGTTGTTGGACCTGATGTACGACAAGGCGTTGGGGGAGTTGCCGTCGGAGTACCCGTTGGACGGCGGGTGGCGTGCGGCGTTGGTGGCGTGGGCGGAGGACGTGCGGGCGTTCTACCTGGCGCACCCGTGGGTGTTGCAGGTGTCGCAGGCGCGGCCGGTGCTGGGGCCGAACGAGTTCGTGATGGTGGAGACGTTGTTGGGGATCCTGCGGTCGACGGGGTTGGGCCGGTCGGCGTTGCGGGGTGTGGTGGGCGCGGTGGTGCAGTTCGTGCGCGGTGCGGCGGGGGTGATCGCGGACGCGCGGCGGGCGGCGCGGGAGACGGGGATGACGGACGAGGAGTGGTGGTTCTCGCGGTCTCCGGTGTTGGAGGAGGTGGCGCCGGACTTCGGGGAGCGGTTCCCGTTGTCGGCGTGGCTGGGTGAGGAGGAGCCGCCGCCGGTGCCGGGTGACGAGTGCGCGCCGTACCTGGAGCGGGACGCGGTGCGGACGTTCCGGTTGGGCTTGGACGTGTTGTTGGACGGGGTGGAGGCGGCGGTGGCGCGGTCGGGCGGGGTCTGACCGGGGTGGCGCGGTGGTGGGTTACGGTGTGGCGGTTCGCGCGGATCGGGGAGGTGAGACCCATTTCTGCTGGTGCACGTCGGGTCGTCCCCGGCCGCGTCGTGGCGGTGTGAGGGGCGCGCCCGCGGGGTTTTGTCACGCGAGAGGCGTTGCGCTGTCCATGCTGGTGCCGGATGTGGATGTGGTCGCGCGGTTGCGTGCGGCGGGGTGTGTGTTCGCCGAGGACGAGGCGCGGTTGTTGGTCGCTGCCGCCGGGTCCGCCGAGGAGTTGGCCGAGTTGACGGCGCGGCGGGTGGCGGGGTTGCCGTTGGAGCACGTGCTGGGGTGGGTGGAGTTCTGCGGGTTGCGGGTCGTGGTGGGTCCGGGGGTGTTCGTGCCGCGGCGTCGCACGGAGTTCCTGGTGCGGGTGGCGGTGGGTGTGGTGGGTCCGGGTTCGGTGGTGGTGGACCTGTGCTGCGGGTCGGGCGCGGTGGGTGCGGCGGTGGTGGACCGGGTGCCGGGGGTGGTGTTGCACGCGGTGGACGTCGATCCGGTGGCGGTGCGGTGTGCGCGGCGGAACGTGGGCGCGGGTCGGGTGTACGAGGGTGATCTGTACGAGCCGTTGCCGGTGTCGTTGGTTGGGCGGGTGGACGTGTTGGTGGCGAACGCGCCTTATGTGCCGACGGGTGCGATCGGGTTGATGCCGCCGGAGGCGCGTGAGCACGAGCCGTTGGCGGCGTTGGACGGTGGTGCGGACGGGTTGGACGTGCAGCGGCGGGTGATCGCGGGTGCGGCGCGGTGGTTGGCGCCGGGTGGGCGGTTGTTGGTGGAGACGGGCGCGGTGCAGGCGGAGGGCACGGTGGAGGCCTTCGCGCGGGGTGGGTTGCGCGCGGAGGTGGTGTCGGACGAGGGGTTGGGCGCGACGGTGGTGGTGGGCTCCCTCGGGTAGTGGGGCTGGGGTGGGTCGGGCCGGGGCAGTCGGACTGGGATGGCCAGGCCGGGTGGTCAGGCCGGGTGGTCAGGCTGGGGTGGTCTGCGTGGTGGTGCGGGGTGCGTCGGGGGCGGGGACGGGCAGGCGGGCGGTGACGTGGTTGCCGTCGACGTCGAGGGTGGCGCCGGCCTGGGTCAGGATGGTGATGGCGGCGGTGTTGTCCGTGGTGGTGTCGGCGGTGATGGTGTGGACGCCGCGGCGGTGCGCTTCCTCGACGAGGCGGCGGAGCGCGGCGAGGCCGACGCCGGAGCCGCGGGCGCAGCGGGCGATCCACATGCCGGTGTCGCCCTGGTCGGTGAGGCGGGCCATGCCGATGGTGTGGTCGTCGGCGACGATCTCGTAGGCGTCGTGCTGGAAGCCGCGGTAGAAGTCGCGGAAGTCGTCGGGTCGGTCGACGGTCCAGCCGGGTGGCATGACGTCGGCCGGGTCGGTGTCGGCGACCGCGAGGCCGAGGAGGCGTTCGAGTCCTTCGTCGTCCAACCGTCGCAGGTGGATCATGTGCTCAGCTCCTTCTCCAAGGGGGTCCGGAAGCGGGGGGTGACGCGCGTCCCGCCGATCCAGTCCGCCATGCGCTGTGCTTCCCGGGCGATGGCGGCGGTGGCGTCCGCGCCGACGTCGTCCAGGAGGTGCCAGACGGGTTCGCCGTCGGGGCGTTGGGCCCAGCCGCCGACGACCGTGCCGTTCCACCACACGGTGGGGCCGACGTTGCCCGCGGTGTCGAAGAGGCGGGGTCGGTGCCGGGTGGGGAGGTACCAGTCGCGAGCCTGCCACCCCATCGGGGTCGAATCCAGTGCCGGGAGGAGCGCGGCCCACGGTTCGGGTCGGTCGACGGGGTCGAGGTCGTCGGGCAGGACGTGGCCGGTGCCGGTGGACAGCCCGACCGGGACGGCGCCGACGTCGGCGAGGGCTCGGCGGACGGCGGTGAGGGTCCAGCCGGTCCACCACTTGAGGTCGGCTTCGGTGTCGGGTCCGTAGGCGGCGAGGCGGCGGCGGATGAGCTCGGCTCGGGCTTCGGCGGGGTCGATGTCGGGCCAGGGTGTGCCGGGCGCCCAGCGGAACTGGCTGCTCAGCCAGGTGCCGAGGGGTCGGCCGCGGCGGGTTCGGCCTTCGGCGGCGAGGACGCGGAGGATGCGGCTGGAGACGTTCTGGCGGGTTTCGTAGGGCTTGCCGGGTGCGACGACGACCTGTTCGAGGAGGGCGGGGACGTCGCGGGTGAGTTCGACTGCGGTGGCCTCGCCGCGTCGGCGCAGGGCTTCGAGGGTGGCGTCCTCGACTTCGGCGAGGCGGTCGGCGTCCCAGCCGACGCCGTCGGCGAGGTGGGTGAGGAGGTTGCGGCGTTCCTTGGCGGCGATGGGTTTGCCCGCGGCGGCGTGGACGACGGGTGCGGTGGTGGCGGTGACGGCGAACATGGTGCGGCGCATGCAGAGCAGGCGGACGAGGGTGCGCCGGTCGTAGAGGGCGGCGTCGACGTCGGCGGTGGCGGGGTGGTCGAGGCGGGCGCAGGTGGAGAGGTAGACGGTGGCGGGGTCGGTGGCGTGCACGCCGACGAGCGCGTCGGCGACGGCCTCGACGGACGGTCCGCGGGTGGCCAGGAGGTGGCGGGCGCCGAGGCGGGCCCGGCGCTGGTCGTCGTCGATGGTGGCGGTCGGCACCGGTACATCCTGTGCGATCTACGCTGATCGGGGAACCGAGATGCGGAACCCGGATACCGCTGGACAAGGACGCGATGTCGGCTACACGGCTGTTGGTGCTCGGGGTGGTGCGGGGTTACGGGCGGGCGCACGGGTACCTGATCGGCAACGACCTGATGGGGTGGGGCGCGGGGGAGTGGGCGAACGTCAAGTGGGGTTCGATCTACCACGCGTTGAAGCAGTTGACGAAGGACGGCTGTCTCGTGGACGAGACGGCGCCGCCGGGTCGGACGGACTACGTGATCACCCCGAAGGGTGAGGCCGAGTACCGGCGTTTGCTGCGGGACGCGTTGCGGCGGCCGGAGACGCGGCCGGACCTGCTGGCCGCGGGGTTGGCGTTGTTGCCGTCGTTGACGCGGGCGGAGGCGGTGGGCCTGTTGACGGAGCGGTTGGCGGCGTTGGAGTCGCGGCGGGACGTGGCGCGCAGGCAGGCGGGGGAGTGGCGGGAGCCCGTGCACGTGAAGGAGCTGTACGGGTTGTGGGAGCACACGGCGGCCAGTGGTGCGGAGTGGACGCGGGGGTTGGTCGAGCGGTTGGCGGCGGGGGAGTACCCGATGGCGGGGGAGCCGGGATCGCCGGGTGCGCCCGGCAGCTGGGGTATGCTCAAACTTGAGTAGCGAGGGGGAGCGCTGAGCACAGGGTTGGAGCGGTACGCGGCCGTCTTCGAGGTCGCCGATCCGCCACGCACGTCCACCGTCGCCTTCTACCCCGACGACGCCCGGCCCGTCCCGGTCGGCCCCGAACCCGCCCGAGCCGAGGTCGTCGCGTCCGGAGAGGACGGTGTGGGCCGCGCCCCGGCGGTGCCCGCGGGGGACAGCGGGGAGACCTCCGGACCTGCCGCCCGCCGCACGTCCGCGGGGAGTCCCGCCGGAGGGCCGGGCGACCGGTTGACCATCGCGGGCCCCGACGGCGCGCGCCGGACCGTGCCC
>NZ_JBHTLK010000236.1:0-10569 GCF_042678885.1 Saccharothrix hoggarensis | reverse complement strand
CGGGGACGTGACCAACCACCGTCCCCGGCGCGACACCCCACACGTCCGCCGTCCCAGCTCACCTCAGGAGTTGCAGCATGCTGACCGTTACGGACCTGTTCTGCGGAGCCGGTGGCTCCGGTCTCGGCGCCACCACCGTGCCCGGTGTCGATCTCGTCATGGCGGCGAACCACTCGCCGCGCGCCATCGAGACGCACGCGGCGAACTTCCCCGACTGCGCCCACGACTGCGCCGACATCAGCCAGGTGGAGCCGCGCCGGTACCGGCGCACGAACATCCTGTGGGCGTCGCCGGAGTGCACGAACCACAGCGTCGCCAAGGGCCGCAAGCGCCGCTCGGACACCCTTCCGGGCACGCTGTCGCTGTTTGACGAGCCGGTGCCCGACCACGTCGCCGAGCGGTCGCGGGCGACGATGTGGGACGTGCCGCGGTTCGCCGAGGCGCACCGGTACGACGCGGTGATCGTGGAGAACGTGGTCGACGCCGCCGCGTGGCCGCCGTTCCACGCCTGGCTCATGGCGATGGACTCCTACGGCTACGACCACCACATCGTGTTCCTCAACTCGATGCACGCCCCCGCCATCGCCGCGCCGCGCGCGCCGCAGAGCCGCGACCGGATGTACGTGGTGTTCTGGCGCAAGGGCAACCCGGCGCCCGACCTGGCGGTGCGCCCGCTCGGCTGGTGCTCCACGTGCGACCGCCAGGTGGAGACGCGGCAGGCGTTCAAGGCACGGTCGAAGTCGTGGCCGCTGGCGCGGTGGGGCCGCTACCGGGCGCAGTACGTCTACGTGTGCACCACGGCCGGGTGCGGCCGGCAGGTCGAGCCGTACGCGCTGCCCGCCGCCTCCGCCATCGACTGGGCCACGCCGGGCGAACGCATCGCCGACCGCAACCGGCCCTTATCGGCCAAGACCCTGGCGCGCATCCGGGCCGGGCTCGCCCGATACGGCGCGCCGCAGCTCGTGCCGTCGGGCGGGACGTGGAACGAGGACGCCCAGCCGGTCTCGATGCCGTTCCGGGCGCGCACCACCCGCGAGAACGAGGGGCTGATCGTGCCGGTCGAAGGACGGCCCGGCAACGCCGCCGCGTCCGTGACGATGCCCATGCGGACGCAGACCACCCGGCACGAGTCCGCGCTCGTGGTGCCGTACTACTCGACCGCCGAGACCGCCCACCCGGCCGACCGGCCGATCGGGACGCTCACCACGCTCGACCGCTACGGGCTGGCGTTCATCGCCGAGCTACGCGGTGGCGGCAGCACCGCACGCGACGTCCGCGATCCACTCGCCACCGTCACCGCGTCGGGCAACCACCACATGCTCGTGCGCCACAACACCACCCGAGGCGGTGCGGGCCACCTGTCCACCCCGGTCCACGAACCGATGCGGACGCTCACCACCGCCGGCCACCAATCCCTCGTCGGCTGGTCCGACACGCCACCACGCGTGGAGGACTGCACCTTCCGCATGCTCACCGTCCCGGAGATCCAGGCCGCGATGGCGTTCACCCCCGACTACGTCGTCACCGGCAACAAGCGCGAACGGGTCAGGCAACTCGGCAACGGCGTCACCCCGCCCGCCGCCGAATTCCTCGTCCGCGCCGTCGCCCGCTCCCTAGGCCACGCCGCCTGACCCGCAGCACCACCAACAACCCCACTACGAAGGAGTAGCGATCATGGCTGGACTTCCCGAGGTCACCGTCGCCGGCACCCTCACCGGCGATCCCGAACTGCGCTACACGCAGTCCGGCATCCCGGTGTGCAACTTCACCGTCGCGGCCAACGACCGCCGCTACGACCAGCAGCAGGGCCGCTGGATCGACGGCGACGCCACCTTCCTCCGCTGCACGCTGTGGCGGCAGCCCGCGGAGAACCTGGCCGAGTCACTGAACAAGGGCGCCCGCGTCCTGGTCACCGGCACGCTGCGGCAGCGCTCCTACGACACCCCCGACGGAGAGAAGCGCACCGTCATGGAACTCGACGTCGCCGAAGTCGGCGCGTCACTGCGCTGGGCCACCGCCAAGCTGGCCAAGGCCGCCCGCACCTCCGTCCCGGCCCCGTCCGACAGCGCGTGGGACACCCGACCCGCCGCCACGAACCCCGGCGGCGACCAACCGCCGTTCTGAGGCTCGCCCTCCCGTGTCGACGTGCGCGCCGGTGCACCCAAACCCGACGCGCACGTCGACCCGCCATGCGGACCCTCCCGCCGAACCCTTGCAGGAGAACCTCATGCCCGACCACTCGTCACCCCTGACCTCGGCTCTCGACGCCGCCTCGCACGGCTGGCCGGTGTTCCCCCTGGACCCCGGCCACAAGACCCCGGCGATCAGACAGTGGGCACAGCGCGCCACCACCGATCACGCCCGCATCACCGGGTTCTGGACCCGCCACCCGCGCCACAACGTCGGCATCGCAACCGGTCCCGCGGGGCTGGTTGTGGTGGACCTGGACGTCGCCAAGCCCGGTCAGCCAGTCACGGCTGGCTTCAACATGGGGGCACGGGGCAGGGGGTCCGACGCGCTGGCCGCACTGGCGGAGCGGGCCGGCGCGACCGTCCCCGACACCCGTACCGTGCGCACGCCCTCCGGCGGCGCGCACCTCTACTTCCGGGCACCGGACGGCGCGGCGTTGCGCAACACCGCCAAGCGGCTGGGACCGCTGATCGACACCCGCGCGCACGGAGGCTACGTCGTCGCCGCAGGCTCGACCCTGCCGAACGGCACCTACGACCTGATCGCGGACCGCGAGCCCGCGATCCTGCCAGCCTGGATACACCGGGCACTGTCCACCAGGCCGTCCACGACGGCCTCAGAACGCCACCACGGCCCCACAGTGGCCCGGTCCGCCTATCTGGACGCGATCGTGCGCGGCGAGTGCGCCAAGGTCTCAGCGGCCGAATCAGGCAGGCACAACAAGACCCTGTTCCAAGCTGCCCTCACCCTCGGGCAACTGGTCGCGGGCGGCGAACTCGACGCCGCCGATGCTGCCGCCATGTTGGAGCAAGCCGCCCAGCACATGGTCGGCGGCGACTGCGACTGCACCCCCCGACAGATCACCGCGACCATCAGCTCCGGCCTGCGGCTGGGCGGCACCCGCCCGCGCCGGTTGACACCACGCGCCGGCAGGGCGGCATGACCGACCGGCCCGCCCACTTCGCCCACCCGCGCACACCACTGGTGGCGTTGGAAGGCGGACCGAAGCACCGCCGCTGGCTCTTCTACGCCGACTGGCTCGCACTTCGCGCCGCCAGCCGACGCGGCCGGTACCCGATCGACCACCCGTGCGCCTCCGAACGCCGCTACCTGCCCACCGACCGCCACGCCACCAACACCAACCCCGCCATCACCGACCGACACGGCGAAGCACGGATCTGGGAACACGTCCCGCCCGCCACCTGGCGGCACTGGGACCGCGAATACCTCACACCCGAAGAGACCAGCGCCGCCGACGGCGCCGACCACGACCACCAGAGGAGGGAAGCCGCATGACCGCGACGAACGGCGCTGAACTGCTGGACGAACTACACGCCGCACTGACCCGATACGTGGTGCTGCCGACGCCGGAGGCCGCCGACGCGGTCGTGCTGTGGATCGCCGCCACCCACGCGCAACCGGCCTGGGCACAGGCCCCGCGGCTGGTCATCCGGGGACCGGAGAAGCGGTGCGGCAAGTCCCGGCTGCTCGACGTGGTCGAAGCCACCTGCCACAACCCGTTCATCACGGTCAACGCCTCACCGGCCGCGATCTATCGGTCAATCACCGAAGACCCGCCGACCTTGCTGGTGGACGAGGCAGACACCATCTTCGGCCCCAACACCGGCGGCAACGAGGAGGTGCGCGGGCTGCTCAACGCGGGATTCCAGCGCAACCGCCCCTCCACACGCTTCGACGTCAACATCAACGACGTCGTCAGCCTGCCCACCTTCGCCATGGCGGCGCTGGCCGGCATCGGCAGGATGCCCGACACCATCGAAGACCGCGCCGTGGTGGTGAAGATGCGCCGCCGCGCACCCGGCGAGCGCGCCGACCCGTACAGGTTCCGGCGCGACCGCCCCGGCCTGCGGTCCATCGCCGAACGCCTGGCCCATTGGCTGCGCACCGACCTCGACGCACTCGAAATCCTGGAACCCGACATGCCGGTGGAAGACCGCGCCGCCGACACCTGGGAACCCCTGGTAGCCGTGGCGGATCACGCCGGGGGCACCTGGCCGAACCGCGCCCGCACGGCCGTCCTGGCGCTCACCGGCGAAGCGGCGATCAGCGACCAGGGCTCCATCCGAATCCGGCTGCTAATGGACTGCCGCACCATCTTCGGTCACCACAACGCCATCCCCTCCGCCTACCTACTCGACCAGCTCAAAACCGACCCCGAGGCACCCTGGACCACGCTGGGCAAGACCGGCATCACCGCCGCCAAACTCGCCGGAATGCTCCGAGAATTCGACATCACCTCAGGCAACATCCGATTCCCCGACGGAACCCAGGCAAAGGGCTACACACGTACCCAATTCGAGGACGCGTGGGCACGCTACTGCCCGCCGCCCGAGTCGGGGCCGTCCCAGCCGTCCCAGCCGTCCCCGCCCTGGTCAGAGCGGGACGGCAACCCACCGTGGGACGGCACGAGCCGTCCCACCAAAACCGGCCGTCCCAGCCTGACCAGCATCGGGACGGCTGGGACGGCTGGGACGGCCACCCCCCTCACCGGCGTCACCGGAGGTGCAGCATGACCGCGAAGAACACCGCCGTCACCGAAATGACCAAATACCTCTACAAAGTGTCCGAGGCCATGACGCTGCTCTCGCTGAGTCGGAGCCTGTTCTACGAGCAGATGCGCGCGGGCCGGATCAAGTTCGTCAAGCAGGGCCGATCCACATTCATCCCGGCATCGGCAATCAAGGCGTACGTGAAGCTGTTGGAACAGGAAGCGGGAGTGCGGTATGGCGAAACGGCGTAGCCGCGGGGACGGCGGTCTACACTGGGACGAGAAGCGTCAACGATGGATCGCCACCGCGACCATCGGTTTCAAGCCCAACGGCAAGCGCATCACCCGCAAGGCCAGCGGCAAGACCAAGACCGAAGCCAAGGACAAGCTCAAGGAGATCCTGCGCGACCTTGACGACGGGTTGGCCATCACGCCGCACGGCTACACCGTCAAGGACGCCGTCACCACGTGGTTGGACTACGGGTTGCGCGGACGCGATCCGGAAACGGTGAAGAACTACCGCTATCAGGCCGAAGGGCACATCATCCCGAACCTGGGAGCCCGGAAGCTGCGCGAGCTGACCGCCGACGACGTGGACGAGTTCCTTGCCGAACTGTCGTTGACGCTGTCCACGCGGACGCTGCGGCTGGTGTACTCGATCCTCAACCGTTCGGTGCGCATGGCGCAGGCACGCGACAAGGTTAAGCGCAACGTGGTGCCGCTGTGCGAGGTACCGACCGGGCAGGCCGGACGCCCGTCGAAAGCCCTCACGCTCGACCAGGTGGGCGGAGTGCTCGACGCGTCAGAGAACACGCCAATGTACGCCTACATCGTGTTGTCCCTGCTGATCGGCGCACGTACCGAAGAACTGCGCGCCCTGACGTGGGAACACGTGGACCTTGAGGGCAAGCCGAACGGCGACCCGGTCGTCTTGCCGTCCATCTCTGTGTGGCGGTCGGTTCGCCAGGATGGCGACACAAAGACCCGCAAGTCTCGGCGAACGCTGGCCATGCCGACGCGGTGCGTGAACGCGCTCAAGGCGCACCGCGTCTACCAGGATGCTCGGCGCGAGTTGGCAGGCACGCGCTGGCAGGAACACGGGCTGGTGTTCGCCTCGCAGGTCGGGACCGAACTGGACTCGCACAACGTCCGGCGCGCATTCCGGCGGGTGGTCAAAGCCGCAGGACTCAACCCGAAGGACTGGACACCTCGGGAGATGCGGCACAGCTTCGTGTCGGTGCTGTCCGCGTCCGGCGTACGGCTTGAAGACATCGCCCGACTGGTAGGCCACAGCGGCACGGCAGTCACCGAAGCGGTCTACCGACACCAGATCGTGCCCGTGATGGTCGAAGGGGCGACCGCGATGGACCGCATCTTCCCCAAAGCAAGTTGATCACGGCTGCAGATACAACGGCCCGCCGACCAAAAACGACCACTGGTCGGCGGGCTTCGCCGTGAGGTGTCGAGCTGTCCAACGGCACGACCGGCAAGTATGCCGGTGCTCATGCAGCTAGCCTCTAGACATGCTCTATCTACTTCTTCCGAACCTAACGATGCAGTGGTCGGACATACCAGCGACCAGCACCATCAAGCTTGCGCGCGAAAATGGCGCAGACCTGAGCCGACTGCCGTGGCAGCCATCGGAGCGTCCTGTAACCACGACAGTCATACGCTGGGCTATGCGGCACGGCGTGCCCTGCTCGACGGGCTTGATCCTCCACGCAGGGGACTTCTCTGTCATCACTCACCCTGAGGAGATTCGCCAGACCCATGCAGATGCTAAGCGAAGCCGTGAAGAGTTCGCTGCATCGCCAGCCGGTCAGTTGACCGAACACCTGACGCCAGGTTCGGCCGAGCAGGGTCGACAGCTTGAGGCCAAGGTTGACGAGAGCACCGCGAAGGCACTGGAGAAGGCCGACCGGAAGCTTCAAGAGTCGCTGGCCGTGAAGCCTGACGAGAGGGTTGTCGCTCACTGGAGAGCACTGGGCGGCATCGTACCCACGCCCGCCTGACTGCCATCTACAGGCCGTAGTCACCCAGTTAGTCACTCACCGCCGTGTGAGACGACAGCAAGATCAAAGAGAAGATCCGCAGTCGGAAGCAAAAGAGCCCGCTGACCAGGTGTTATACCTGAATCAGCGGGCTCTTTCGGCCGTCGGGACGACAGGATTTGAACCTGCGACCCCTTGACCCCCAGTCAAGTGCGCTACCAAACTGCGCCACGTCCCGGCCGCATCCCGTTGTGGGGTGCGCGCATAGCTTAGCGCACCCACAACGGGCCCCCGACGCGACCCCCCGCTACCGTCGACCCTGTGGTCTACCTGGGGAAATGACAGAGGCCCGCGGGTGGCGGGCCTCTGTGTTCCCCTCGGTCTCGCCGTTCCCCCCGGATCGACGCCCCACCCACTATGCGTTCGCCGCGTCCCGTGCACTACCGCCGAAAGTCGAGTCATCCCCGTCAACTTTCGACGGACCCGTCGGTAGCTTGGCCTCGACGGCGAAGCTGCCGTCCGCACGGGCGTGGGTGGTCAGGGTTCCGCCTATCAGGGTCACTCGTTCGCGCAGGCCGTGGAGGCCGTGGCCGCCTGAGGTCGACGGGTCTGCGGTCGCCGGCGGGGCGGAGGGGGACGGGAGGGTGGGGCGGCCGTTGACGATCGAGACGTGCAGGTGATCGTCCTGTGTCGACAGTCGCACGTGGACCGCCGCACCCGGCGCGTGCTTGGTCACGTTGGTCAGCGCTTCCTGGATCACCCGGTAGGCCGCTCGGCCCGCGGACGGCGGCTGGGACGGGCTGGTGCGGTCCTCGTAGCGGACGGTCAGGCCGGCGGCCTTCGCGCGTTCGACGAGGGACGGGATGCCTTCGTAGCCGGGCGTCGGCTCGGTGTTGAGGAGGCCGAGGGCGGCACGCATCTCGGCCAGCGCCTCCTTCGCCAACGCACGCAGGCGCAGCGCGGTGTCGCGGGTCTTGGGGTCGTCGGTGGTCGCGGCGAGGGCCGCCGACTCGACGGCGATGAGGGTCGCGTGGTGGCCGACGGCGTCGTGGATCTCGCGCGCGATCCGGGCCCGTTCGGACGCCCTGGCGCCGTCCTCGCGCGCCGACAGCTCGGCGGTCCGGGCGCGGGACGCTTCGGCGAGGCTCGCGGTCAGCTCGCGCCGGGTGGTGATCAGGGCGCCGAGGGCGGCGGGCGCGCCGGCCATGAAGAGGCTGAACGTGAACGTCAGGAGCGCGGCGCTGGGGCCCATGGACTGGCTGACCACGATGAACGTCGACGGCACGACCGCCGCCACGGCGACCCAGGCGGTGGTGACGGGCGCCGACGACTTGCGGCCCAGGCGGTACATGGCGACGACGGTGGGCGGCCAGCCCAGGCCGCCGACGAGGCCGGGCAGGCAGACGAGCGCCGCCAGCCACGGTCGCCAGCGGCGGAGGGGCAGGAGTGCGCAGGCCACCAGGGCGGTGGGGATCGACCACGGGAACTGGACGTAGTCGGCCATCAGCACCATCGCGGCGGGCACCGTGACGGCCAGCAGTTCCAGCAGGATCACCACGTGCCCACCTGGTGGGCGACGAGGGCGGCCTGCACGCGGTTCTCCACGCCGAGCTTGGTGAGCACGGTGGAGACGTAGCTCTTGACGGTGGCCTCGCTGAGGCCGAGCGCCGCGGCGATGGCGCTGTTCGGCCTGCCGCTCGCGAGCAGGTCGAGGACCTGGCGTTCGCGCGCGCTCAGGCCGCCGAGCTGCGGGTTCTCCCGCAGGCGGGTGGTGCGCAGCTTGGGCAGCAGGCGGGCGGTGATCCGCGGGTCGAGGACCGCTCCGCCTGCGGCGAGGTCGAGGACGGCCCGGACCAGCGCGTCCGGCTCGGCGTCCTTGAGCAGGAAGCCCTGCGCGCCGAGTTCGAGGGCCGTGGCCACGTACTCGTCCAGGTCGAACGTGGTCAGCACGGCCACCGCGGGCCGGTCCGGCCACGCGAGCATCGCCTTCAACGCCGCCAGGCCGTCCATGCCGGGCATCTGCACGTCGACCAGCGCCACGTCGGGCCGGAACCGGCGCACGACGTCGAGCAGGCCGCCGCCGTCGGCGGCTTCCGCCACGACCTCGACCTGCCCGTCCGCTTCGAGCAGCACCCTCAGCCCTCGGCGGAGCAGCGCTTCGTCGTCAGCGAGGACCAATCGCACCGGCACGACGCCAGGCAACAGCATTCCGCCTGCCGGAGCAACCGATCACTTCTTCTGCCGCTTCTCCCTCACCCGGACGGAGATCCGGACCGGGCTGCCCTGGAAGCCGAACTCCTCCCGCAGCCTGCGCTCGATGAACCGCCGGTACCCGGCCTCCAGGAAACCGGTCGTGAACAGCACGAACGTCGGCGGACGGGTGCTCGCCTGGGTCGCGAACAGCACCTTCGGCTGCTTGCCGGACCGCACCGGCGGCGGGGTGGCCGCGATGAGGTCGTTCAGCCACGAGTTCAGCTGACCGGTCGAGATGCGCGTGTCCCACGACTTCAACGCCGTGCGCAGCGCGGGCGCGAGCTTGCGCACCGCGCGACCCGTCAGCGCCGAGATGTTGACGCGCTCGGCCCACGGCACCCGGACCAGGCCCCGCTCCAGCTCACGCACCATGGCGGTGCGCCGGTCCTCGTCCACGAGGTCCCACTTGTTGAACGCCAGCACGCACGCCCGGCCGGACTCCACGACCATCGTCAGCACCCGGAGGTCCTGCTCGCTGATCGGCTCGGACGCGTCCAGCAGCACGATCGCGACCTCGGCGGACTCGATCGCGGCCTTGGTGCGCAGCGACGCGTAGTACTCGGCGCCGGACGCGAAGTTGACCCGCTTGCGCAGGCCGGCGGTGTCGACGAACCGCCACAGCTCGTCGTCCAGCTCGACCAGCGAGTCGACCGGGTCGACCGTGGTGCCCGCGACGTCGTGCACGACCGACCGGTTCTCGCCGGTCAGCCGGTTGAGCAGGGACGACTTGCCGACGTTCGGCCGGCCGACCAGCGCGACTCGGCGGGGGCCGCCGCGGACCGCCTCGAACGTCTCGCGCGGCGTCTCCGGCAGGGCCTTGAGGATCGCGTCGAGCATGTCGCCGGAGCCGCGGCCGTGCAGACCGGACACCGGGATCGGCTCGCCGAGCCCCAGCGACCACAGCGACGCCACCTCGGCGACGAGCCGCTCGTCGTCGACCTTGTTCGCCACCAGCAGCACGGGCCGCTTGGACCGGCGCAGCAGCTTGACGGCGGCCTCGTCGTTGGTGGTCGCGCCGACGGTCGCGTCGACCACGAACAGGATCGCGTCGGCGGTGGCCATGGCCAGTTCGGCCTGTGCGGCGACGGCGGCCATCATGCCGACCGCGTCGGGCTCCCATCCGCCGGTGTCGACGACGGTGAACTTGCGCCCGTTCCACAGCGCGTCGTACGCGACCCGGTCCCGGGTCACGCCCGGCACGTCCTGCACGACCGCCTCGCGGCGACCGATGATGCGGTTGACCAGCGTCGACTTGCCGACGTTCGGCCGGCCGACGACGGCGAGCACGGGCATCGGGGGCGCGCCGCCCTCCTCGCCCTCCACCGTCTCGTCGAACGCGGTCCAGTCGGACTCGTCCGCCCAGGTGCCGTCCAAGTCCGTCATGGTGCTTCTCCTCGCTGACTGTCTAGCTCGGCCACAAGGGTGGCCAAGCGGTCGCGGACCTGCTCGGTGGCCTTCACGAGCGCCTGGCGACCCTTGTCGCTCGGCAGCTCGAAAGGCTCGCCCACGAGCACGTCCACCACGGGCCGGAACCGCCGTCGGGTTCCGGGCGGGCGTCGGGTGCCGCGGCACGCGACGGGCACGACGACCGCGCCGGCCCGCGCGGCGAGCCACGCCGCCCCGGCC
>NZ_JBHTLK010000235.1:0-10572 GCF_042678885.1 Saccharothrix hoggarensis | reverse complement strand
AGCCGGTCGCCGCGGCCGTCGGCGGCGAGCACGACGAGCGCGGCGCCCAGCGCGACGCCGACCCGGCGGGCCCGCGCGCGCAGCGCCGCCGAGTCCACTTCGGACGTCAGCAGGTCGGTGATCAGCTCGCCGCGCACCTTGTTCTCCGCCTCGGCGACCGTGCGGCGCAGGAGGAGCAGCAGGGCGGTGACGACGCTCGCCCGTTCGAACAGCCTGCGGTCGGCGTCGGCGAGGTCCGGGCGGTCGGTGAGGGTGATGCTGCCCAGCAGCTCGCGGCCCGCCAGCACGGCGCACACCCACGTGCCGTCCTGCGGGATGGCGCGGCCGCTGGCACGTGAGGCGTTGATCGCGGCACGGGGCGCGAGCGCGCGGGACGTGCCGATGCGGGCCAGCTCGGCGCCGTCGCTGTCGTGGACGACGATCCCGCCGTCGAGCACCTTGGCCACGGCGGCGGCCACCTCGGGCACGTCCGCGCCGCGCAGCACCAGGTCGGTGAGCCGGTCGTGGGCGTCCTCGGCGCGGCGCATGGCCTCGTTGTGCGCGCGGATCGTCTCGCCGGCGGCCCGCGTCTCCTCCAGCAGGTGCGCGGTGTCGAGGGCGATGGCGGCGTGGTCGGCCAACGACGACAGCAGCGCCACCTCCTCGGGCGGGAACTGGCGCGGGGAGCGGTTGGCCGCGTACAGGACGCCGATGACCCGGCGGTCGAGCTTCAGCGGCACGCCGAGGATCGCCACCAGGCCCTCGTCGCGCACCGCCCGGTCGATCGGGCCGGTGTGGTTGAACCGGTCGTCGGCGAAGTAGTCGGCGGTCACGTACGGCTGGGCGGTCTGCGCGACCAGCCCGCCGAGGCCTTCGCCCATGCCCAGCCGGACCTGCTGGAACAGGGGCGAGATCGAGCCGTCGGTGACCCGCATGTACGTGCCGCGCTCGCCGGGGTCGTTCATGCTCAGGTAGGCGATGTCCGCGCCCAGCAGCAGCCGGGCGCGGCGCACGATCGAGCGCAGCACGGCGTCCGGGTCGCGCACCCCGGCCAGGTCGTTCGCCGTGTCGAACAGCGCTTCCAGCTCGGCTTCGCGGCGGCGGTGCGCGGTGAGGGTGCGGCGGATCCGCAACGCCCACTCCGTGGCGCGCGCGACCCGGTCCAGCTCCCGGTCGGGGAGGCCCGCCGCGCGCGCCGCGGGGAGCACCGCCGCCAGCCGCTCGCTGCCCGCGTCGGTCGCGAGCAGGTCGAGAAGCTCCAGCAGGTGCTCCACCGCGTCCGCCTCACTCATGCCCTCATGCTCGCACCGAGGCGGGCTCGTCGTCGGTTCGGTTCAACGAGGTGCCCTTGGTCTCCTTGGCCGCGAGCACCGCGATCACGGTCAGCCCGCACATGCCGATCACGTACAGCACCACCGGGAACGTGCTGTCGTACGCGGAGAGCAGCGCGGTCGCGATGAGCGGCGCCACGGCGCCCGCCGCGATGGACGCGAGCTGGTAGCCGACGGACGCGCCCGAGTAGCGGACCTTCGTGCCGAACAGCTCGGAGAAGAACGCGGCCTGCGGGCCGTACATGGCGCCGTGCAGCACGAGGCCGATGGTGACGGCCAACGTCATCGGCAGGAACGACTTGGTGTCCAGCAGCGCGAAGAACGCGAACATCCACAGGGCGATGCCGACCGCGCCGATCAGGTACGTGGTGCGGCGGCCGATCCGGTCGGACAGCGCGCCCCACATCGGGATCGTCACCAGGTGCACGGCCGAGGCGATGAGCACCGCGTTCAGGCCGGCCGACCGCGACATGCCCAGCTCCGCGGTGATGTAGACCAGGATGAACGCCGTGATCACGTAGTAGGACACGTTCTCCGCCATGCGGGCGCCCATCGCGATCAGCACCTCGCGCCAGTTGTGCCGCATGACGGTGACGATCGGCGCCTTCTCCTTGACCTTCCGCGCCTCGACCTTCTTCTGCGCCTCCAGGAACACCGGCGACTCCGACACGCTCAGCCGGATCCACAGCCCGATCAGGACGAGCACGCCGGACAGCAGGAACGGCACCCGCCAGCCCCACGACAGGAACGCCTCGTCGCTCTGCACGGCGGCCAGCACCGCGAGCACCGCGGTGGCCAGCAGGTTGCCCGCCGGCGCGCCCGCCTGCGGCCAGGACGCCCAGAACCCGCGCCGTTCCGGGCTGCCGTGCTCGGACACGATGAGCACCGCGCCGCCCCACTCGCCGCCCAGCGCGAAGCCCTGCACCAGCCGCAGCAACGTCAGCAGCAGCGGTGCGGCGAACCCGATCGCGGCGTACGTGGGCAGCAGGCCCATCGCGAACGTCGCGCCGCCCATCAGCACCAGGCTGAGCACGAGCAGCTTCTTGCGCCCCAGCTTGTCGCCGAAGTGGCCGAACACCAGACCGCCGAGCGGGCGGGCCAGGAAGCCGATCGCGTAGGTGGAGAACGCGAGCAGGGTGCCGGTGAGCGGGTTCGCCGTGGGGAAGAACAGCTTGTTGAACACCAGGGCGGCGGCGGAGCCGTAGAGGAAGAAGTCGTACCACTCGATGGTGGTGCCGATCATGCTGGCTACGACGACCTTCTTGAAGGACGGTTTCGGCTGTGGAGGGGCGGCGTTGGTCATCTCGGTCACCACTTCGTTGGGGTAGGGACTGGGCAGGGGGTGTTACTGGGCGGTCCAGCCGCCGTCGATCGGGAACGACGATCCGGTGACGTGGCCGGAGCGCGCGCCGCACAGCCACACCACGACGGACGCCACCTCCTCCGGTTCGATGAGCTGCTTGATGGCGTGCCGGGTGAGGAGCACGTCGGACAGCACCCGGTCGGCTTCGATGCCGTGCGCCCGCGCCTGGTCGGCGACCTGGTTCTCCACCAGCGGGGTGCGCACGTAGCCGGGGCTGACGCAGTTGCTGGTGACGCCGTGCGGCGCGCCCTCCAGCGCGATGACCTTGCTCAGCCCTTCGAGGCCGTGCTTGGCGGCGACGTAGGCGGACTTGAACGCGCTGGCCCGCGAGCCGTGGACGCTGGAGATGTTCACCACCCGGCCCCAGCCCCGCTGGTACATGTGCGGCAGCACGTGCCGGGCCAGCAGGAACGGCGCGGTGAGCATGACGCTCTGCAGGAGGGCGAACCGGTCGGGCGGGAACTCGTGGATCGGGGCGACGTGCTGCAGGCCCGCGTTGTTGACCAGGATGTCGACCTCCGCGGGCAGGGCGCGGGCGGGGTCCGGGGAGGACAGGTCGACCACGTGCTCCGTGCCGCCGGTCTCGCGGGCGGCGTCGGTGACCGAGTCGCGGTCGCGGTCGACCAGGTGCACCTTCGCCCCGGCTCGGGCCAGGGCGACCGCGCAGGCCCGCCCGATGCCGCTGCCGGCGCCGGTGACCAGGGCGGTGCGACCCGACAGGTCGTCGCTGTGACCGGGAACACTCGTCATGGCCCGAAACGCTAGGTGACCTGCGGTTCGCCGCCCATGTGACAGGCCGCCACAACCTGACGAGGTCAGATGTGTTTAGCCGACAGTTAGTGGGGAAATGATCCGAAAGTTGAATACCGGGTGAAGTGGGCCTGCCGCCGTAGGTACGCTCCTTTGGCCCGTTCGGGGGACGAACGACGTCTTGGGGGTTACGAAGTGTCACTCACGCCGATCTACGACGACCTGCTGCGCGAGATCGAGGGCATCGTGCTCGTCAGCCAGGCCGCCGAGGCAGTGCAGACCGCCGCGCCCATCACCGGGCAGCTCCCGGCACCCGCCTCCGCTCCGACCACCGCGCCGAACCCGGCGCCGGCCGCCGCGCCCGTTCCGGCGGCGGTCCCCGCTCCGGACCCGACGCCGACCGCCGCCGTCCCGGAGACGGCCGCGGCCCGGGTGGAGGAGACGGCCGTCCAGAACGCGAGCTGACCGCCACCTGACCCCTCGGGGCCGCCGGCACGTGATCGCGGCGCTGCGGGCGTGTCGGTGTCAGCGGAGCAAGCGCCTTGAACGCGAAGCGGGCCGCCGGGCGAACATGCCCGGCGGCCCGCTCTTCCGACGTGGTGCTACTTCGGCTGCGGCAGGAGGTCGGCCGGCACCGGCTCGTCCTTCTCCAGCGCGCCGAACAGGCGCAGCGCGTTGTCCCGGTCCCACTGCACGACGGATCCCGCGCCCGGCACGGTCGGCGTGCCGCTGACCGGGACGGTGACCGTGTCCACTCCCCCGCCCATCGCGAACGCCATGCCTGCCAGATGGTGCAGGTGGTCGTCGCTGTTCACCGAGATCGAGTCGGTGCCCGCGAACAGCAGCGGGAACGCGCGGAACGGGTTGGCCAGCGTGCCGAAGCTCGTCGCCTTGTCCGACAGGGCGGAGAGGAACTTGCGCTGGTTCTCCACCCGCTGGAGGTCGCCGGTGGCGAAGTTCCGCGACCGCACGAAACCCAGCGCCTGCGCGCCGTCCAGCTCCTGGCAGCCCGGCTGGAGGTCGAGGCCCGCCAACGGGTCCTGCATCGGCTCGTCAATGCAGATGTCGACGCCGCCGATCGCGTCGACGATCCCGGCGAACCCGCCGAAGCCGATCTCCATGTAGTGGTCGATGCGGATGCCGGTCTCGCCCTCGATGGTCTGCACCAGCAACGGCGCGCCGCCGAACGCGAACGCCGCGTTGATCTTGTTCTTGTTGTTGCCGGGGATGTCCACATAGGAGTCGCGAGGGATGCTCACCAGAGTGGACTTCCCGGACCCCTCGGGGACGTGCAGCAGCATGACGGTGTCCGTGCGCCGTCCGCCCGCGTCACCCGTGGACAGCTCCGCCTTCTGCTCCTCGGTCAGGTCCTCGCGCGCGTCCGACCCGACGAGCAGCCAGTTCGTGCCCGGCGTGTCGGCCGGCCTGTCCGGGTAGTCGGGCAGCGCGTCGATCCGGCGCAGCGACGAGTCGACGTAGACCCACATGCCGATGCCGAACGCCAGCAGCAGCACCAGCACCACGCCGATGACGCGACCGAACCTGGGCTTGCGGCGCTTGGGCACGGGACGTCCTCCGGCCGGTTGGTAGGCGGGTGGCTGCTGACGCCGGTCCGGCTGGTACCCGTCCTGCCGGTACCCGCCCTGCCGCGGTTGTCCGCCGCGCGGCTGCGGCCCGCGCTGCCGCGGCCCACCCTGCTGGTATCCGCCCTGCTGATACCCGCCCTGCTGGTATCCGGCGCTCATCAAGCGACCCCGTCCGTGTGTCGGTCACTGCTCGCACCTAAAGACGCGGTGCGCTCCGAGAGGTTGCCACCCTAGTGGTCGGGCGGCAGCACCAGGGAGGCGAGCAGGCGGTCCAGCTCGGCTTCCGGGTCGTCGGTCAGACCGGTGTGCGCGGGCGACGTCTGGATGATCGTGCTGCGCGGCGCGGTGAGCCAGCGGAACCGCTGACCTGCCGACGTGCGCGACACCGGGCCCGCCTTGGCGGCGCCGTCGCAGGACAGCCCGAGGTGGTCCAGGCTGGCCCGCAGCACCTCCACGTCGAGGAACGGGTCCAGGGCCAGCACCCGCCGCTCGTCGACGTGCACGCGCGCGCCGAGGAAGTTCAGCGCCGAGCAGTAGACCAGCACGCCGACGTTGACGAACTCGCCGCGCTCCTGCCTCGGCACGGCGCGCAGCACGGCGTACTCAAACACGTGCGGCACGAGCGGCCTCCAGAGCGTCGACCCACGTGCGCGGCGCGGCCAGGCGGGCGGTGAAGAACGACTCGTACGCCTCGCGCACGGCGGTCGGTGTGCCGAACGCCTCGTCCTGCGCGAGCCACTGGTCCGGCACCAGCGCGAGCACTTCCCGGACCAGGTCGGGCGTGACGCGGGCGGTCAGCTCGGCGTCCACGTCGGCCAGGGCGCCCGCGAACGGGAGCATCAGGTGGTCGGCCGCGTCGAACCGGTAGGACGTCGCCGGGAAGCGGTCCGGCCGCCACGAGTGGTGGAAGTACAGGGACGCGCCGTGGTCGATGAGCCACACCTCCCGGTGCCACAGGAGGGTGTTCGGGTTGCGCCAGCTGCGGTCGACGTTGAGCGTGAGGGCGTCGAGCCAGAGCAGCCGGGCGGCGAGGTCGGCGGACGGCTCGCGCACCACCGGGTTGTAGTCGAACGAGCCCGGCAGGTAGTCCAGGCCGAGGTTGAGCCCGCCGCTGGCCTTCAGCAGCTCCTGCACCTCCTGGTCGGGCTCCGACCGGCCCAGTTCGGGGTCCAGCTCCACCAGCACGATCTCCGGCACCCGGAAGCCCAGGCGGCGGGCCAGCTCGCCGACGACGATCTCGGCGATCAACGCCTTCACGCCCTGGCCGGCGCCGCGGAACTTGAGCACGTACATGCCGAGGTCGTCCGCCTCGACCAGCCCCGGCAGGGAGCCGCCCTCCCGGAACGGGGTGACGTAGCGGGTGGCCGCGACGTGGCGCAGGCCGTTCGTGGGGTTCACGCCCGGCATCATGGCCAATGCCGCACCACGACCGCCAACCGGTTAAGGCCGCCCGGCCGGCCACCGTCGCCGTGATCACCGACGGAGCGTCGGCGCCTACGAGGCCGCGGCGGTCAGGGCGGGGAGGTAGCCGGACTCCTGACCGGTGCGATTGGGGTGGTAGGAGCGGTAGACGGGCACCAGCACCAGGCCGTTCATCCACGGCACCTCGGCGCACGCGCCGTGCCCGTCGAACGCCGCCCGCACGTCGACGAACTCGAACCCCGCGGCCGACGCCCGCGCACGCGTCACGTCGGCCATCGCGTCGACCGCCTGGTTCAGCGCCTTGCGCTTGCGGTCGGTCATCAGGCACCACGACTCGAACGAGAACAGCCGGGGGTAGCCGAGGACGACGACGTCCGCCGACGTCCGGCCGCGCACGGCGCCGTACAGGGCGTCCAGCCGGCCGGGGAGGCGGTCGCGGATGAACTGCTCGGCCGTCGCGACCCGCCGCACGCACTCGTCGTCGCCCGCGGTCGTGCACGTGGTCATCACGTCGCGGAACCCGGCGTCGTTGCCGCCCGCCGTGATGGTGACGAGCGTGGTCGCCGGGGTGATCCGCTCGGCCTGCCGGGCCACCTCCGTCGTGTCGGCCTCGGAGCACGCGGCCAGCACCACGGACGCCCCGGTCCGTCGCCCCCACAGCCTCGAATGGGCGTGCGGGCTCTGCCGGCACTCGTCGGACGACTCGTCGCCCGCGCCGGTGCCCGCCGCGTAGGAGTCACCCAACGCGACGAGCTCCGGCGCGGCCGGGGCGGGGACCAGGGACATCAGCAGCGCGACCGCGATCATCTTCATGACCCCGGCGTACCACTGTGGACGGTCCCCGCGGCGAAAGTTGACCCGTCCGGTGTCACCCCCTCAGGGCGACGCACACCGGGATCGGCGCGTCGAACGACGCGGTCTGCCGGAGCCTGCCGGTGGTCCGGTCGACCTCGAACGTGGTGACGTTGTTCGAGTTCTGGTTGGCCGCCAGCAGGAACCGGCCCGCCGGGTCGAGCGTGATGTGCCGCGGCGAGTCGCCGCCGACCGGGGTCGTCTCGACCAGCCGCAACGCGGCACCGCCCGCTTCCACCGCGAACACGGCCACGCTGTCGTGACCCCGGTTGGACAGGTAGACGAACCGGCCGTCCGGCGAGACCAGCACCTCGGCCGGGTGGTTCGGCGGCGTGGTCGGCGCGTCGGCGGGCAGCGTGCTCAGCTTCGCGCCGGGCTTCAGCACACCGCGCTCGTACGTCGCCACCACGATCGTCGAGTCGAGCTCGTTGGCGATGTACGCGAACCTGCCGTTCGGGTGGAACGCCAGGTGCCTCGGCCCCGCGCCGGGGTGCACGCGGGCCGTGCCGACGAGGGTCAGCTCGCCCGCGCGGCTCAGCCGGTAGCTGTAGACGGAGTCGGTGCCGAGGTCGACGGCGAGCACGAACTCGCCGGTCGGGTCGGGGAGCACCTGGTGCGCGTGCGGCCCCTCCTGCCGGTCCGGGTTCGGCCCGGAACCCTCGTGCACGACGAGGTCGGTGCGCTCGCCCAGGCCGCCGTCGGGCCGCACCGGGTGCACCGCGACGCTGCCGGAGCTGTAGTTCGCCGACAGCAGGAAGCCCTTGTGCAGCGCCAGGTGGCACGGGTCGGCGCCGCCGGTGCTCTGGGTGTTGACCACCTTCGGCACGCCGTCCCGGCCGACCGCCAGCGCGGTCACCTCGCCGCCCTCCTGCTCGTTGACCGCGTACAGCCGGCGGCCCGCCACGATCACGAACGACGGGTTCGGCACGTCCGCCACCACGCCGGTGGCGCGCAGCCCGCCGGTCGCGGGGTCGTACGCGCCGAGCCCGATGCCCGTGCCACCACCCGGCCAGGTGGTGTAGGTGCCCAGGTAGACGGGGACTTCCCCGCGCCCGCGCACCTCGTCCCCGTGCGCCCCGGCGACACCCTCCGTCATCAGCAACCCCGCTCCCACGCCAACAGCTCCCAGGAACCGCCGCCTGTCCACCACCACGCCGAACCTCCGCTCCACCGCCCGCGGCCAGTCCCACAGTGGCGTGCACCACGGTGCTGAAGCAAGAGGCGCAACGAAGATTGCGTCTAGCGCAACGGGTCGGCTTCCCGGAGCCGTGCCAACTCGACCTGCGGATCGTACGTAGGCTCGGGGTACCTGGGCGTGAGGTCACGCAGCGTCTCCAGCAGCACGCTCGCCACCACCCAGTTGCGGTACCACTTGCGGTCGGACGGCACGACGAACCACGGCGCGTCCGGCGTCGAGCACTTGACCAGCGCGTCCTGGTAGGCCAGCTGGTAGCGGGAGAACTTCGACCGCACCTCCAGGTCGCCGGGGTTGTACTTCCACCGCTTCAGCGGGTCCTCCAGGCGCGCGATGAGCCGTTCGCGCTGCCGTTCCGGCGAGATGTGCAGGAAGCACTTGACGACCGTCACGCCCTGGCCGGCCAGCTCGGCCTCGAACGCGTTGATCTGCCGGTACCGGCGCCGCCACTCCGTCGACGGCACGAGGTTGTCCACGCGCGCGACCAGCACGTCCTCGTAGTGGGAGCGGTCGAAGACGCCGATGTAGCCGGGGTGCGGCACCTGCCGGCGGATGCGCCACAGGAAGTCGTGCCGCAGCTCGGCCCGGGTGGGCTTCTTGAACGACGCGATGCGCAGGCCCTGCGGGTTCACCAGGCCCGCGACGTGCCGGATCGTGCCGCCCTTGCCGGACGTGTCCATGCCCTGGAGCACCAGCAGCACGCGCCGCTGCCCGCCGCCCGTGCCCTCCGCGTACAGCGCCTCCTGCAGGGCGTCCAGCTCCGCTCCGATCTTCACCATGTCCGCGGCGGCCTCGGTCTTCGACCTCGGGCCGACGGGCGTCGCGTCCGGGTCGACCTTCGCCAGGTCGAACCCGTCGGGGTTCACCCGGAAGGCGTCGGATATCGACTGGACCTGCGGGGACTTGTTGGCCATCGTCGGAGGGTAACCGGCTGATCATGCGGCTACGCGCCGCGCAACGGATCGCCGTGAAACGAGCGGATTGCGCAATGAAGACACCGGACACGCAACGCCTGGCGGATGAAATCGCTGGCGCGAGCCCCTTAGCCTGGTGACATGACCGCCATGGCTTCATTCACCGCAGGGCACGCTGCGTCGACCTCCCGGCAGTTCATCGCGCTCGACGAGGAGTGGAGCACCCACAACTACCACCCGCTGCCGGTCGTGATCTCGCACGGCGAGGGCTCGTGGGTCACCGACGTCGAGGGCCGCCGGTACCTCGACTTCCTGTCCGGCTACTCGTCGCTCAACTTCGGCCACCGCCACCCGGACCTGGTCGCCGCCGCCGTCGAGCAGCTGGGCCGCGTCACGCTGACCAGCCGGGCGTTCCACCACGACCAGTTCGGCCTGTTCTGCCGCGAGCTGGCCGAGCTGACCGGCACCGAGATGGTCCTCGCCATGAACTCCGGCGCCGAGGCCGTCGAGTCGGCGATCAAGGTCGCCCGCAAGTGGGCGTACCGGGTGAAGGGCGTGCCGGACGGCACGGCCGAGATCGTGGTGGCCGGGTCGAACTTCCACGGCCGCACCACCACGATCGTCTCGTTCTCGACCGACGACACCGCGCGCGGCGACTTCGGGCCGTTCACGCCGGGCTTCAAGGTCGTGGACTACGGCTCGCTGGACGCGCTGCGCGACGCGATCACCGAGCGGACGGCGGCCGTGCTGCTGGAGCCGATCCAGGGCGAGGCGGGTGTGGTCGTGCCGCCGGCGGGCTACCTGGCGGGCGCGCGGGCGCTGTGCGACGAGCACAACGTGCTGCTGATCGCGGACGAGATCCAGTCCGGCCTCGGCCGCACCGGCGACCTGCTGGCGCTGGACCACGAGGGCGTGCGGGCCGACCTGTACACGTTGGGCAAGGCTCTCGGCGGCGGCATCATGCCGGTGTCCGCGGTGATCGGCAGCCGGGCCGTGCTGGGCGTGCTGCGGCCCGGCGAGCACGGGTCGACGTTCGGCGGGAACCCGCTGGCCTGCGCGGTCGGCCGGGCCGTGGTGCGGTTGCTGGCGACCGGCGAGTTCCAGGAGCGGTCCCGCGAGCTGGGCGCCCACCTGCACGCGCGGCTCGGCGACCTGGTCGGCCGCGGCGTCGCCGAGGTGC
>NZ_JBHTLK010000234.1:0-10640 GCF_042678885.1 Saccharothrix hoggarensis | reverse complement strand
CGGGCGTGAACCCGTGCCGGTCGCTGCCGGCCAGCGCCGCGTCCAGCCGCCCGTTGCGCACGGCCCGGTAGCCGAACGGCTCGGCCCCGGCGACCAGGCGGCGTTCCAGCGCCGTGAGCTGGAGGTCCGCGCCGGGTTCGGGCACGACCCGCTCCGGGGTGTCGGCGCAGTCGACGTGCAGCACGGCGTCGTAGCGGAACAGCGGCATCTCGGTGGTCGACTCGCCGCGCCGCGGCGCGATCTCGACGCACGTCACCCGCGACGCGCGGGCGGGAGTGGCGGCCAGCCAGGCCGGGTGGACGCTCAGCTCGCCGTCGTGGTTGCGGTCGTGCCGGATCGCCTCCCGCACGTCGTCCGCCTCGCCGCGCAGCTCGTGCTTCAGCGCGAAGAACGCGTCGGCCACGGCCTGGTTGCGCAGGTCGCCCAGCACCACGTGGCCGCCGGGCCGCACCACGGCGAGCGCGGCGTCCAGCACCTCCGTCAGGTAGTGCAGCGACGGGAAGTACTGGACGACGGAGTTGAGCACCACGACGTCGTACTCGCCGTCGGCGACGCGGGTCGCGTCCACCGCGTCCGCTTGCGCCACCACCAGCTTCGTGGTGGCGCCGGCGCGCCGCAGCTCGTCGGCGAGCTGGTCGAGCACCGTGACGGCGGACGCGGAGAAGTCCGTCGCCACGTAGGTGTCGATGGTCCCGGACGACACGAGCGGCCGGACCAGCAGACCCGTTCCCGCGCCGATCTCCAGCACCCGCTTCGGCGCGAGCGCGGCGATCCGGGCGACCGTCGTGTCGACCCACTCCGCCATCTGCGCCGGCGCGATCGGCTTGCCGGTGAAGCTGTCGTTCCAGCCGGTGGTCGCCGACGCCGGCGTCAGGTCGTCGCCGATGGACCCGTAGGTCTCGTCGAACACCGCCCGCCACGAGTCGACGGCGGCGGCCCGCGCCTCGGAGACGTCGGCGGACCGCTCGGGCACCGCGTACGCCACCAGGCGCCCGTCGACCGCCGCCACCGCCGCCTCGCGCACCAGCGCGTCGGCCAGCAGCTCCGCGGTCACCTTCGCGGCGTCCACCCGGACGCCCTTCACCACGATCGCGTGGTCCACCCCGCGCTCAGCCATGCCGGCCCACCGCGTTCGACCGCTGGTCGATGCGCTCGGTGACCTGCCGGACCACGGCCTCGCGGTCGATCTTCCCGCTCGACGTGAGCGGCAGCTCCGGCAGGACGTGCAGCGACACCGGCACGGACACCGCCGGCAGCACCTCGCGCAACGCGTCGAGCAGCGCGGCGACGTCCAGCGGCGGGAGCCCCGGCTCGGCGGTCACGGCCGCGTGCAGGCTGCGGGTGCCCTCGGACAGCTCCACGACGACGCAGATCGCCTCGGCGACGCCCGGCTGTTCGAGCAGGCACGCGTCGACTTCCAGCAGGTTCACCCGCGTGCCGCGGATCTTCACGTCGTGGTCGAGCCTGCTGAGGTACTGCACGACGTCCCCGTCGAGCCGCACCAGGTCACCGGTGCGGAAGGCGCGGGTGTGCCCCTGCGGCGTGGGCGGGATGGTGATGTACCGCTGGGAGTTCAGCTCCGGCTGGTTCAGGTAGCCCAGCGCCAGCGGCGCGCCCGCCACCAGCAGCTCGCCGATCGTGTTGTCGTCCGGCTCGACCGGGTCGATCAGCAGCTCGCAGCCGGGCAGCGGGCCGCCGATCGGCGGCTGCGACGGCCACTCCGACGGCGGTCCGGTCAACGTGTGCGCGGTGACCATCGCCGACTCGCTCTGCCCGTAGTGGTTGTTGAGCCGGCAGTCGGCGAGGCGGGTGAAGAACTCCCGGATCGGCGGCGAGCAGACGATCTGCTCGCCGGCCGTGTTGACCTCGCGCAGCGCCAGGTGCGCCAACGACTTCTCCGACGCGGCGGCGACGGACAGCATGTGCAGCCCCAGGTACGGCAGGAACAGTCGCTCGATCCGGTTGTCCGCCAGCCAGTCCAGCAGCTCGAACGGGTCCGACCGCAGCCGCTCGGGCACGATCACCAGCATCCCGCCGCCGGCCAGCGTGCCCAGGATCTCCTGGAAGCACACGTCGAAGTTGAGCGGCGCGAACTGGGCGGTGCGCAGGTCCGCGCGCCGCGAGTGGCCGCGCTGCCACTCGACCATGTTGTCGACGCAGCTGTGCGGCAGGGCGACCCCCTTGGGCCACCCCGTGGAGCCGGACGTGTAGATGACGTAGACGGGCAGGTCCGCCGAGCACGCGACGACCGGCCACGCCGCGGGGTCCGGCGCGTGGCCGGGGCGCGGCCTGGGGATGGCGACGACGTCCGCGCCGGTCGTGACCTCCGGCGCCGCCCCGACGTGCAGCAGCACCTTGGGCGCGCTGTCGGACAGCATGTGCGCCAACCGCCGCGCCGGGTACTCGGAGTCCAGCGGCACGTACGTCGCGCCGACGCTCAGCACGCCGAGCATCGCGGCGACCACCTCGGCGCTGCGCGGACCGGCGACGGCGACCCGGTCGCCCTCCGCCACGCCGCGGTCGCGCAGCAGGTCGGCGATGTCGCCCGCCCAGCCGAGCAGTTCCGCGTACGTCAGCTCCCGCCCGTCGTCCACGACCGCGACCTCGTCACGGCGCTGCCTCGCCGTGTCCACGAGGGACTCCAGCAGGCACGGCGGGTCGGCCGCGCCTCCCCACACCGAGAGCCGCTCCACATCGGCCGACGCGGCGGTGCCAAGACCGAACTCGCGCATGATCCTCCCTACGTCGCGGCGTACCCCCGAGTCGGCGGCCTCGAACCGGGCGATGATCCGGTCCTGCTGCTCGGGGGTCTGGCCCTGGCTGAGCTTGAACATCGCGTCGACCTGCTCGACCCGCAGCTGGAACGCGCCGACGGCGCGCCCGATCGAGCGGAAGTAGTCCAAAGAGGACTCGGGGTTCCACCCGACGCCGAAGTCGTTCTCGTACGCCAGCACGGTGCGGCGCACGACGTCCAGCGTCCCGTCGAGGTCTTCGATCCGCCGCAGCGTGCCGACGACGTGCACGGTGACGAAGTTCCACGTCGGCGCGGCGGGTTCGGTGTGGTAGTCGACCGGGGTGACGTACCCGTTCGGGCCGGCGAAGACGAGCTTCGCCGTCATGTCGTCCTCCAGCCAGCGCCAGTGCGGGTTGGCCCGGTTCAGGTGCCCGAGCAACGTCGTGCCGACCACGTCACCGCCCTGCGGCGAGCCCGGCGCGAAGATCACCGGCACGTGGGTGGCCTGCGGGACCCTCGGCCCCGGCGTCACCAGCGTGGCGAGCGGGTGGTTGCGCATGACGAACCGCGTCCACGCGTGTTCCCGGCTCTGGTACTGCTTGGGCACGTACATCGCACACCTCCTGCGTCAGGCGAGCCGGTCGAGGACGGAACGGGTGATCTCACCGGCGCGGACGGCGGTGGTGGACAGCAGGCCGGCCGAGATGCCGTGCGTGTGCTCGGAACCGCCGCCGTGGACGTAGATGCCGCACCGGGTGGCGCCCGAGGTCAGCACGCGGTAGTCGCGTTCCAGCAGCACCCTGCCGTCCGCGTCGCGCTTGCAGTCGCCGCCGAGGTCGCCGAGCAGCGCGAGCGGGTCGACCGGCCGGTAGCCGGTGGCGAAGACCGCGGCGTCGGCGTCGAGCACGTCCACGGCGCCCGTGGGCAGGTGCTCGACCGACAGCCGCACGCCCTGGCCGTGCTCCTCGACGTCGCGCAGGCGTGCCGCGTTGACGACCCGCAGCCGCTCCCGGCCGCGCACCTTCTCCTGGTAGTGCCTGCGGAACAGCTCGGTGCTCAGCTCCGCGTCGACCACCGAGTAGTTGGTGTTGGCGTGGTAGCGCAGCAACAGGTCCTTCACCCGGGGCGGCGCGGCGTGGAACGTGTCCACCGCCTCCGGGTCGAAGATCCGGTTGGCGAACGGGTTGTCGTCGGCGGAGCTGTAGCCGTACCGGGAGAACACCGCGCACACCTCGGCGTCGGCGAACTCGCGGTGCAGGAAGTCGACGACCTCGGCGGCGCTCTGGCCCGCGCCGATGACGGCGAGCCGGCGCGGACGCCGTGCGCGCAGGCCCTCGACGGCGCCGAGCAGCCCGTCGCTGTGCAGCACGCGGTCGGAGGGCACGACACCGGGCGGCAGGTGCGGGGCCAGGCCCGCGCCGATCACGACGTTGCGGGCGCGGTGGGTCCGCACGCCCTCGTCGGTGCGCACGACGACCTCGACGTGCTCGTCCGCCTCGCCCACCGCGACCACGCGCAACGCCTCCACGGTGGCCCCGTAGTGCACGGGGACGCGCACCTTGGCCGCCGCCCACTCCAGGTAGGCGTGGAACTCGGTGCGGTACGGGTGCAGCATCTTGCTGTTGATGAAGTCCGTCAGCCGGCCGACCTCGTGCAGGTACGCGACGAAGCTGTAGGTGCTCGCCGGGTTCCGCATGGTCACGAGGTCCTTGAGGAACGAGACCTGCATCGTGGCGCCGTCGAGCAGCATGTCCCGGTGCCACCCGAACCGCGGCTGCCGCTCGAAGAACGTCACCCGGGACAGGCCCGCGTCCTCCAGCGCGATCGCCAGCGCCAGGTTCGAGGGGCCGAACCCGCACCCGACGACGTCGAGCACCGGTCCGGCTTCTTCCGTCGTCGTCACGTCAACGTCCCCTGCCGCCGCGTCGCGCGGCCGTCGGCTCGGACTCGAACAGCGCGCGGTGCAGGCGCGAGGCGCGGAACGGTCCGCCCGCGTACCGGGACTCGGCGGCCAGCGGCGTGCGGCCGCCGTCGGCGCGGACCAGCGCGCCGGTGAACGCGTAGTCGGGGTGGATGTCGTCCGCGACGGTCTCGGCCCGGCACTCCAGCTCGATCACGTCCCCGTCCGCGAGGTCGAACGGCTCGGCGAACGGCACGTAGACGGGCAGCCAGTTCGTGACGGTGTCGAGGCTGTCCAGCACGGGCTGCCCCGGCGCGCAGCGCAGGTTCAGCCACAGCAGCAGGCCGTCCACGCGGCCCGGTCCGAGCGCGTCGAGCCGGACGGACGGGAAGTCGGCCACGCCCTCGTCCAGGCACAGGTCCTCGACCAGGGCGTCGGTGGTGCGCAGCGCGGAGCGGTCGACGTTGCCGACGCAGAACCTCAGGTCGAAGAACCCGCCCGCGGCGTCCAGCAGCCGTTCCACGTAGTCGACGTACTCGGGCCGGACGCCGTACCGGCCGCCCAGCAGGTCGTCCAGGCACACCGCCGCGGCCCGCGTGCCCACCGCGGCCGGCACGGTCGCCGCACCGGGCTTCAGGTGCCGGCGGCGCGCGTCGGCCAGCACCGCGTCGATGCCCTCCGCGCCGCCGATGTTGCCGACCAGCTCGGCGATGCACAGGTCGGCGGGCTCGGGCAGCGACAACGTCGTGGCCTCGCCGCCGAACACCCGGATGTCGTGGGCGGTGGTGCTCGCGAGGTCGGCGGCCCGTGCGGCGCTGTCCTCGTTGACGTCGGCGGCGAACACGCGGGCCGCGCCCGCCTCGGCGGCGCACAGCGTCCACAGCAGGTCCGGGCCGCACCCGAGTTCGACCACGGTCGCGCCGGGCGCCTCCTGCGCGATGGCGTCGCGGAAGAGCTTGTTGCGCGGCTCGTCCTCCAGCATCACGTGGTAGAGGTAGTCGTCGTAGACGGGGTACTCGCCCACGGACGGCCAGAGGTACGGCGCGTCGCGGTCGAGGTCGGCGAGCACGCGCACCCTGGTCCGCTCACCGCCGACGGTGACGTTCCGCCAGTCCTGCCCGGTCATGCGGTCTCCCCTTCCACGCCGTGCCGTTCGTCCGCCGCGGCCCGCCACAGGGCCGACGGCGGTCCCCACACGTCGACCGCGCCGTAGGCGGCCCGGTAGACCGCGCCCACCGCGGGGTCGGACGTGCCCGCGGCCCCGTGCAGCTGGACGACGGCGTGCGCGGCCGTGATGGCGGCCTCCACCGCGGTCGCCAGCGCGGTGCGGGACAGGTGGCGGTCCACGCCCGCGTCGAGCGCGCAGGCCGCCTCCCAGACCTCCACCCTGGCCAGCTCGACGGCGATCGCGGCACGGGCCAGCCGGTGTGCCGAAGCCTGCCGCTCGACGAGCGGCCGGCCGCCCAGCAGGCGGGTCGCCACGCGGTCCGCCGCCAGCTCCACCGCCCGCCGCGCCACGCCGACGTGGTACGCCGCGCCGCGCACCCGGTCCCGGTGGAGCGCCCCGTCGACCACGTCGGCCGACACCGGCACACTGTCCACTTCGGACAGACCAGCTGTCGGTCGCCACCGCAGGTTCCCGTCGGCGACGTCGACCACGACCTCCGGTCGCGGCCCGTCGTACGGCGTCGGGCTTGTCGGCACGACCCGGCCCGCGTCCACGGCGGGCGTCCGCCGGCGCAGCTCCGCCACGGCGGCCGAGTCCGGCGCCCACAGGTCCAGCACGACGTGCGCGCCCCGGACGAACCGGCTGTCGCACAACCGCGCGCCCAGTTCCTCGTGCACCAGGCACAGGTCGGCGTGACCGAGCCCGAGGCCGCCCCGGTCCGCGGGCAGCGCCAGCTCGACCAGCCCCGTGGCGGCGAGCTTCTTCCACACCGCGTGCGGGTCGTCCGGCACGACGTCGGCGAGCTGGTCGCGGACGAGCCCGCGCAGCTCCCGCTGTGCCGCCCCGAGGGTGATGTCCATCAGGCGCTCCCGGTGCACTGGTCGACGGCGATCAGGTCCAGCTGCAGTTCGACGGCGCCGCCGGAGATCGACAGCTCGGGCGCCTCGGCGAGGGCGTGCCGCACGACCCGCAGCCGGTCGGCGTCGGCCAGGCCGGTCAGCTCGGTGGCCGCCCAGCGGGCCACGCCCTGCGCCGCCTCGCCGCAGGCGAGCTTCGAGTAGGCGGAGGCCACCTCGTCCATGTCGAACCCGTCGGCGGTGTTCACCGCGCGGAACGCCAGGGCGCGCGCGTTCGCCACCGCCCGCTCGTGGCGCAGCAGGTCCACCCTCAGCCGTGCCCGCTCGGTCGACGGGGCCGCGTCGACCAGCTCCCCGGCCGTGCGCAGCCACCGCTGGGCACGGCTGAGGTAGTCGAAACCCGCCCGCTCGAACCCGATCGCCCGGATCAGCAGCGGCCAGCCCTGGTGCTCCGGGCCGATCAACGCGTCCCGGCCGACGCGGACCCCGTCCAGCACGACGGTGTAGTAGGGCTCGCCCGCTTCCCGCCGCACCGGGTGGAGCACGACGCCCGGCGCGTCGAACGGGACCAGCAGGAAGCTGATGCCGTCGTAGCGGTCCCGCCCGGCGCGGGTGCGGACCGAGACCAGCCCGAAGTCCGACCAGTCGGCGTAGAGGTTCCACGCCTTCCGACCCGTGACGACGTAACCGTCGGCGTCCGGGACGGCGGTGGTCTCGATGGCGGTCAGGTCGCTGCCCGCGTTGGGCTCGGACAGCAGCAGGCTCGCGAACGCCCGGCCGGCGGCCACGCGCGGCAGCCACCGGCGACGCTGCTCCTCGGTGCCCGCGGTGAGCAGCGAGCAGCCCACGCCCTGCACCGTCACCAGGTGGACCTCGTCGGGCAGCCCGGCCAGGCCCATCCGCTCGGCGACCGCGGCGTGGTCGGTCAACCGCAGTCCCCGGCCGCCGTACTCCTCCGGGTAGTGCACGGCCACCAGCCGCCGGTCGCCCAGCAGGGCGAACAGCTCACGCCGCGACGCGCCGGGGCCCGCGTCCGCGAAGACCCGGTCGACCTCGTCGAGCAGCCCGCGGGTGACCTCGTCCGGGGTGAACCGCACCGCTCACGCCCCCGGTTGCCGGGCGGCGAACGACATCCGCAGCCGGTCCAGCGGGTCGGCGGGCGCCTGCGCGCCGGCCGCGGCGGACCGCTCGCGCAGCTCCCGCACGCGCGCCGCGAGGTCGCCGAGCACCGGACCGTCGAACATGGCCTTGACCCGCAGCGGCAGCCCGGTCTCCTTGGCGATGCGGCCCACGAGGTGCATGGCCGACATCGAGTCGCCGCCCAGCGCGAAGAAGTCGTCCGCCAGGGTCGCGTCGGGCCGCTCCAGCAGCTCCGCGGCGAGCCGCAGGACGAGCGCGTCGATGTCCACCCCGGTGTCGGGCGCGTCCTGGCCGCGGGACGCGTAGCGCTCCAACGCCTCGGCCAGCGCGCGGGCGGCGTCGGCGAAGTCGCCCTCCGACCGCATGAGCGCCACCCGGACGAATCCCTCGCCCGCCGAGTGGTCCGCCCAGAAGAACGGCCACCCCGGCAGCACGGACACCTCCTGCTCGGTCAGCCAGTCGCACAGGTCGCTCGCCCGCCAGCCCTCCGGCAGCCGCAGCCACGCGACGCTCATCGGACCGGCCGCGGGCACCGGCGTCACCGGGCCGCCCTCCAGCGCGCGTTCCAGCACGCCGCGGTTGACGGCGCCGACCTGGCGGGAGCTGAGCTCGCGGTCGGCGTCCACGTAGTCGCGGATGAGCGCGAAGATGAACGGCGACACGTTGAGCAGCAGGTCGTCGGTGATCTCCTGGAGCCTCGGGTACACCCGCGCGTCGGCGATCAGCGAGCCGATCTTCAGGTCCAGCGTGGGCCAGGTCTTGCCGGTGTCCTCGATGCCGATGTGGCGCAGCCCGATCGACTCGAAGTAGGCGTACTGGTCCCAGCCGGCCAGGTGCGCGCTGAAGAACCGGAAGCTGTAGTCCACGATCAGCAGCACGTCGTGCTCGACGCAGCGCCGGGCGATCGTCCGCATGACGTCCGGCGCGGGATCGGTGCCGGTGGGGTTGTTCGGCGTCACCAGGAAGATCGCGTCGGTGTCCCGGTAGAACGCCGGGTCGTCCGGCTCGGCGAAGATCCGCTCGGTGATCGGGGTGAGCGGCACCTGGTGGCGGCGCAGGATCGCGGGGATGTTGTCGAACGTCGGGTGCAGCAGCGAGACCCGCGACCCCTTCTCCCGCAGGTAGTTCGCCACCACCTCGATCGACAGCGACGACGAGTAGTGGTGCAGCGGCCGGCGCTCGCGGGTCACCACGCTGTGCTGCCCGGCGAGGCCGTAGAACGCCTCCTCGAACTCGCGCTGCAACGTCAGCTGCGGCACCTCGTCCGCCGCGGTGTACAGCTCCGGCAGCCGGGCGACCACCTCGCGCATCCGCAGGGTCTGCGCCTGGCGCGCGTGGCCGTCGGCGAGGTTGTGGGTGTTCATCAGGCCCGCCCACTCGTGCCGGGTCAGGCTGTCGGCCACGTCGTCCGCGGGCGGCGCCGGGGTGTTCGGAACCGGCAGGTCAGGCAAGCTCGACACGGTCATGGCCTTTCACGTCGTCAGGACGGGGTGGGAGGGCGGGCCCGGCGGGCAGCGGCCGGCCGAGCGAGTGCACCGACGCCGCGAGCGCACGGCGGTCGACCTTGCCGTGGCCGGTGAGGGGGATCTTGTCCACCTGCGCCAACCGGGCCGGGATCATGTAGTCGGGCACCCGCTCGGCGAGCACCGCGTTGAGCTGCGCCGCCGTCGGCGGTGTTCCGGTGACCTCGACGAACGCGGCGAGCCGCGTCCCGGTCGCGGTCTCGTGGGCGACGACCGCGGCGGCGGCCACCGAGGGGTGCGCCAGCAGGCCGGCCTCCACCTCGCCCAGCTCCACGCGGAAGCCGCGCACCTTGACCTGGGCGTCGGCCCGGCCGCGGAAGACGAGGTCGCCGCGCTCGTTGACCACGCCGAGGTCGCCGGTGCGGTACATGCGGTCGCCGGGCGCGCCCGCGGGGTCCGGCCGGAACCGGTCCGCGGTCAGCCCCGGCTGGTTGAGGTAGCCGCGGGCGAGGCCCGCGCCGGCGATGTGGATCTCGCCGACCTCGCCGGGCCCGACCTCGTCGAGGTTGTCGTCGAGCAGGCGCACGCGGACGTTCTCGATCGGCCTGCCGATCGGCACCAGCGGCGCGGTGTCGTCGGCGAGGTCCGCCGGGCCGCAGCGGTGCACCGTGCTCCACACCGTGCCCTCGGTGGGGCCGTACTCGTTGAACAGCGCGTTGTCCGGCGCGGCCGCGAAGTGCCTGCGGGCCAGTTCGGCGGGCAGCTGCTCGCCGGCGAGGACGGTGCAGCCGACGTCGCGCACGGCGTCGGGGTGGTAGGCCAGCAGAGCGGCGTACTGCGACGGCACGCCGTCCACGTGGGTGGCCCGCTCGCGGACGATCAGCTCGGCCAGCAGCGCGGGGTCCAGCACCTCGTCCGCCGTCGGCACGACGAGCCTGCCGCCGGTGCCGAGCGTGAAGTAGATGCCCGCCACGGCGGCGTCGAACGTGAACGGCGCGAGCATCACGTACGAGGTGCACGGTCGGGGGAACACGGAGTACCTGGCCAGCGTGGAGTTCACGACCTGCCGGTGCGGGGTGACCACGCCCTTGGGCACGCCGGTCGACCCCGAGGTGTAGATGACGTAGGCGACGTTGTCCGGCCCCACCGGCGCCGACACGTCCTCGTCGGTCTCCTCGCCGGCGGAGACGACCGCCCGGCCCTCCGGGACGCCCGCCAGCGCGTCGGCGGAACCGGCGAACAGCTCGATGCCGGCGTCGGCGACGATGTGGGCGCGCCGCTGCGCGGGCAGGTCGGCCGCGAAGGGCACGTACCCCGCGCCGGACCGGAGCACGCCGAGCATCGCGGCGAGCGTGTGCGTCGAGCGGTCGGTCGGCAC
>NZ_JBHTLK010000233.1:0-10858 GCF_042678885.1 Saccharothrix hoggarensis | reverse complement strand
GGCGCCCGCGGCCGAGCGGTTCGCGCCGCCGGCGGGTGACGTCGCCGACCCCGGTCACGTCGACGTGGTGTCCCCGATGCCGGCGGACGGGGCGGGCCGGCCCCGTCCCGAGGCCAGGCACGGCGACACGGGCGCGATCACCGAGCTCCGGGCGCGGCTCGCCGAGTCCGACTACGACCAGGTGCTGATCGACGCGCCGACGGGCGCGGGCGACGAGACGCTGACGTTGATCGCGACGCTGTGCGAGGTGGCCGTGGTGTGCTTCCGGCCACGGCCGCGCGCGATCGCCGACGCGGCGGACCTGGCCACCCTGCTGGACCGGCGCGCGCCGATCCGCATCGACGTGGTGCCGGTGGCGACGCTGTTCGACGACGCGCACGAGCTGTCCCGCGCCCGGCGCATCCGGTCCGCGATCCACGCCGCGTTCACGGAACTGTCCGGGGGCCCGGAGAAACGGGTGCCGGACGGCGGCGCGATCGAGATCCCGTACCGCCCGTTCGACGCGTTCGACCCATTGCTGGCGATCCTGGTCGAGGAGCCGACCAGCGGCGGCGTGCTGGAGGCCCAGTACGGCAGGCTCGCGGCGGCCGTCACGGGCGGCGCGGTGACCGAGGTGACGCCGGTGTCGCCGCTGCTGCGGGCCCGCTACCGGCGGGTGTTCGGCCTGACGTCGTCCGCCGAGCCGGACCGGGTGGTGATCGCGCACGCGCCGCGGGACCGCCCGTGGGCCGACTGGGTGCGCGGGCAGCTCGAACGGGCGGGCGCGCGGGTGCGGCGCCTGGCGGACGCGGCGGAGTGGTTCGACGCCGACGTGCCGCCGGGCGTGGTGGTGCTGTCGTCGCCGCACCTCGGCCCGGTGGACCTGCCCGACCGGCCGATGACCGTGCTGCGGCTGCACCTGTCCGACGACGAGCCCGCCGACGGCGGCCTGTCCGTGCACGAGCACACCCCGGACGCGCTGAGCGCCCGCCTGCTCGGCCACTTCGGCCTGATCGACCGGCCCGGCACGGCGCACGAGCCGGGGATGCGGGCGCCGGGCGACCACCCGCAGGTGTTCGGCCTGCCGCCGCGCCACCCGGCGTTCGTCGGCCGCGACGAGGACCTGGAGGCGTTGCGCGACCGGTTCGCCGAGGCGGGCGACGAGCGGGTCGTGGTGGCGGTCAACGGCGTGCCGGGCGTCGGCAAGAGCGAGCTGGCCCTGGAGTACGCCTACCGGTTCTCGTCGGACTACGCGGCGGTGTGGTGGTTGTCCGCGCACGACCGGCAGTCCGTGCTGAGCGGCCTCGCCGAGCTGGCCGTGAAGCTGCGCCAGCCCGGTTCGACGGACTACGGCACGCTGTCCGCGCTGGACCGGCTGGCCGACGACCCGGCGTACGCCCGGCACCTGCTCGTCTACGACAACGCCGACGACCCGGACCTGATCGCCGACCTGCTGCCCCGCGGCGCGACCGGCCACGTGCTGATCACCTCGGCGCCCGCGGCCGGGTCGGTGGAGCTGGTCCCGATGCGCGCGGACGACAGCGTGCGCCTGCTCCTGGACCGGGTGCCCGGCCTGACCGCGGACGACGCGCGGCGCGTCGCCGACGCCGTCGACCACCTGCCGCTCGCGCTGGACCTGGTGTCGTCGTGGCTCGGCGAGACCGCGCGGACCGAGGTGGGCGCGGGCTCCCGCGACTCGGACGCGGCGAAGTGGGCCACCCGCACCCTGTTCGAACGCCTCGGCCGGTCCGAAGTGGACGGTGTCGCGCGGGTCGTGGACGTCACCGTGGACGCGTTGCGGGACAACGCCACCGGGCGGCTGGCCGTCCTGGTCGCCCGGCTCTGCGCGTTCCTGTCCCCGGAAGGCGCGGACCTCGGCCTGGTGCGCTCGCCCGCGTTCCTCGGCCGGCTGGTCGCGGTGGGCGGGGTGGACGCCGAGCCGCTGGCGCTGGACGCCGCGGAGGTCGACCGGGTCCTCTGGTACGGCGCGCGGCACGGGCTGTTCCGCGTCGACTGGGGCGACCAGTACACGTTGCGGCTGCACCGGGTGGTCCAGCGGGCGCTGCGCGACCGGATGGACCCGGCCGAGCGGGAGGCGCGCCGGGCGGACGTGCTGACCGCGCTGGCCGCGCTGGCGCCGACCGAGGTGGAGGACAACTCGCCGACCCGGCGGGCCCGGTTCACCGAGCTGCAGAAGCACGTCATCCCGTCCGGCGCGCTGAACAGCCCGGACCCGGCGGTGCGCCGCTGGCTGGTCAACCAGGTGCGGTTCCTCTACACCGACGGCGGCGCGGGCGTGCGCCGGTCCGCGCTGGGGCCGGGCCGCGCGCTGCTCGACGCGTGGACCGAGCGGTTCGGCCCGGCGGACCCGCTGCGCAACCGGCTGGCCGCCGAGCTGGCCAACGTGCACCGCGTCCTCGGCGAGCTGACCAAGGCGCTGCGGCTGGACGACCTGGCGCTGGCGCAGCAGCGGCGGGCGCTCGACCTCACCCACCCGCGGCCGCTGATCACCGGCCGCGGCCGCGGCGGCGACCAGCACGCCCTCGGCCTGTTCGCCGAGGCGCTGGCGGAGGACCAGGCCACCTGGGAGGGCCTGCGGTCGGCGCTCGGCGACGACCACCCGGACACCCGGCGCGCGGCGAACAACCTGGCGTCGTCGATGTTCCTGTCCGGCGACGCGGCGGGCGCGCTCGCGGTGGAGGAGGACAACTACCGCAGGCGCCGCCGCCTGTTCGGCGTCAACGACGCGCGGACCTGGGCCACGCTCGGGCAGATCGGCCTGTACCAGCGGGAACTCGGCCGCTACCCGGAGGCGCTGGACACGCTGCTGTTCGCGTCGCAGCAGTTGCAGGCGCTGCGGCAGGAGCTGAACGCGACGCAGATCGGCGTGCGCTGGAACCACGCGATCGCGATGCGCCTGGCGGGCAGGCCGAAGGCCGCCAAGGAGCGCACCGGCAAGGCGTTGCGCGACTACCGCGAGCTGATCGGCCCGCACCACCCCTACACGCTGGGCTGCGCGTTGAGCTTCGCCGCCGACCACCGCCGCGTCGGCGTGGACCCGGAGCTGGCGGTGGAACTCGCGCGCACCGCGTTGACGGGGTTCCAGCGGCACGTCGGGCTGCGCGACGATCACCCGTTCGTGGCTCTGTGCAAGCTGGGCCTCGGCCTGGCGCTGCGCGCCGCGGGCGACCCGGCGGGCGCGGTGGACCACGTGGCGGACGCGGTCGACACCCTGCGCTCACGGTTGGGCGACACCCACCCGTGGACGTTGGCGGCGGCCGTGGACGAGGCGCGGGTGCGCGCCGCCGCGGGCGAGGCGGACCGGGCGGCCGAACTGATCGCCGAGGCGCACACCGACTGCGTGGAGTTCCTGGGGCACGATCACCCCCACACCGCCGTGGCGGCGCACAACCTGCGGCTCGCGGCGCACCCGACCGACCAGGACTGGCGGGAGTGCGATGTCGACATCCCGCACACCTGAGCGCGCAGGAGGGACCGGCGTGGAGCCGCACGAGGAGCAGGCCGAGCACGTCGGCCCGGAGTTCGACCTGGCCAGGGACGCCTGCCGCGAGGCGATCCTGGCCAGCCCCGCGCTGCACTACCTCGCGCACTACAGCAGCGGCGTCTTCGACTTCGGCGTCGACGTGCTCGGCGATCCCGCCCCCGCGCCCGACGCGCTGCCCGGCGGCACCCGCCGCGAGGAGCTGAAGCGGCTCGGCCGGCACCTCACGTTCCAGGTCGCCACGCTGGACCGCGCCCTGCAGGAGGTGCGCACCGGCCGGCTGATCCGCACCGTCCTGCACACCGAGGAAGGCGCCCTGTTCTGCGACTCCGTCGTGCCGACCGAGCACGTCGTCGGCCTGGTGCTGGACCACACGGGCGCGGGACCGCTGGCCGGGCACCCGGCGGTGGACGAGGCCGACCGCGCCGTCGCCGGGCTCGCCACCCGGCTGCGCGGGCAGCTCCGCCTCGGCTCGCTCAACCCCGGCGGCTGGGAGAGCGCCGAGGACGTCGTGCCGCTGGCCGTGGCGGGCGACTCGCGGCCGCACCCGACCGCGGCCGAGGAGCCGCACGTCAGCGTGGGGGAGGAGCCGCTGACCGCGTGCCTCGCGGCCGTGCGGGCGCAGGACCTCCACCTGGTCGCGCACGTGGCGGGCGGCGAGGTGCGGTCCCTGGTCGACTGCCTCGGCGACCCGTCGCTGGCCCCGTTCTTCCGGCAGATCACCGTGGAGGCGCGCCGCCGGTTCTACCACGGCTTCGTGCAGGAGCTCGGCGCGCTGGCGACCAAGCTCAACCGCGCGGTCAACCCCGTGATGGGCGGCCTCGTGGCGCGGCTCGTGCTCGACGTCGAAATGGGCGCCGTCTACTACTACCGGCTGCGCGCCGGCGAATACCTCGTCGGGGTGACGATCGACCAGTCGCGGGTCCGCGCGGCCGATGACCGAATGTCCGCACTGGCCGCGGAACTCACTCCAATCGGTCCTTGAACGCCCCACCGCCCCTGCCTACCGTGGAATGGTGACGCCCGTGATCCGCTCGGCCGCGCTCCTCTCGGCCCTCGGCGCGGGCTGGATCGCCGCGTGGCAACTCGGACTTCGTGACGTCGACCAATCACCGGTGTACGGGTTCTTCATCACGGCACTGCTCGGTTTCGGTTTGTACGCGAGCACGAGCGGGATCGTGATCGCGGAATTCCGCGCGCAGTTCCGCACCGTCGTCCTCGCCGTCACGCTCGGCGTGCTCGCCAAGGTCGCGCTGATCTTCGCGGTGATGTTCTTCGCGTTCCGGGAACCGGAGCACCTGATCCTCGCGGTGGCGGTGGCGCAGATCGACCCGCTGTCGGTCGCCGCCGTCCGCGCCAAGTCCCGCATGTCCGACTCGGCGAAGGCGCTGCTGGCCGCGTGGGCGTCGTTCGACGACCCGATCACGGTGCTGCTCACCGTCTACATCACCGCGTACGCGCTGCAGGGCGGCGCGGTCGGCGGCGTCGGGTCGTTCGCGGTGAACCTGGTGCTGAACCTCGCCCTGGCCGGGGCCGCGTACCTGCTGTGGCGGTTGGTGCGCGGCCGGGTGCGGCAGGCCGAGGAGGGCCGCCGGGCGCTCCGGTACGCGGTGCGCGCCGTGATGGTGGTGGCGGTGCTCGCGGTCGGGTTCGTGGCCGTCCAGCACGCGTTGCTGCTGGCGTTGGCGCTGCTCGGGCTGTTCTTCCGGCCGAACCTGGGCCGGTGGGTCGACGGGCTGGCGGAGGCGGGCATGGTGCTCGCGATCGCCGCCGTGGGCCTGGTGCTGGCCGCCGAGTTCAGCTGGGCGCTGGCCGGCGTCGGCGTGGTGCTCGGCGTGGCGGCGTTCGGGGCGCAGGCCGTCGTGGCGTTCGCGCTGACGTCGCCGAGGCGGTGGCGCGGCGACCGGATGAGGCTCGCGCTCGGCCAGCAGAACGGGCTGACCGCGATCATCCTGGCGCTGCTGCTGGAACCGGCGTTCCCCGGCTCGATCGCCGTGGTCGCGCCCGCGGTCGTCGTGGTGAACCTGCTCCACGTCGTGACGAACGGCGCCTACGACCGGCTGCGGCCACCGCTCTCCCGCGCCGAACCCGAACCCGAACCCGCGCGTGAGCCGGACCGCCCGCAGCGGACCCGTGAGCCGTCCGCCACCGTCCCGCCGCTGGCCGCGTTCCGCCGGGTGAACCCGGCTCCGTGACCCGGCACGCGCGGACCTCTCAGGAGTGCGGGGAGCGCACGACGGCGCGGCGCACGCGTGGGCTGAGGTTGCGGAGGGCGTCGTGCACCCGGCTGCGCCGCGCGCCCTGGTTGACCTCGGCCACCAGGCCACCGGCCCGTCCCGACCACGGCGCCAGGGTGAACAGCGGGTCCAGCAGGAACAGCGGCAGGAACTCCACGATCCCGTCGTAGATCCCGCACAGCTCTTCGAGCTGCTCCTCGGCGTCCGGGTCGTCGCCCGCCGACCGGTACCACTCCGCCACCGCGGCCCGGAACGCCCGCACGGCCTTCTGCATCACCACGGCCTGGGCCGCGGCCTGCGTGAACTCCGGCGTCCGCAACCTGCGGTGCACGGCCTCCTGCGTCGCGGTCGGCGCGTGGTCGAACGCCTCCGCGAACATCGCGTCGAGCTGCGTCAGGTCCTCCAACGCGTCCACCGCGTCCCGGAACAGCCGCTCCACCTCGCCCGGCAGCCGGTCCTGCTCCGCCGCGCCACCGGCCGCCGCACCGCCCGTTCGCCGCCCGGCGTCGGGCCGCGCGTCACCCGCCAGCAGCCCGAGCTGCCGCTGGATCGCGCCCAGCTGCCGGTCCGACGACGCCCGCACGCCGTCCATGTGCTCGGCCAGCTGCTCGATGAACCCGTAGATGCTCGACTGCTGCCTGGCCAGCTGGTCCATCCGCAGGCGCAGCCCCGTCAGCGGGTCGCCGTCGCCGCCCAGCCGCGCGCTCGTCGCCCCGACCAGGGCCTTGAAGTCGTCCGCGAACGTCCGCTCGACGTACACCAGCGGCTCCCGGCCGAGCGGTTCGCGCAGCTGGATCGCCACGCCGTCGGCGACGACGCCGTTGACCAGCAGCACGATCTCCGCGTCCGGGTCGGCCTCGCGCACCGCCGAGATCCGTCGCATCACCGCGCCGACGTCCGCGTTGTCCAGCAGCGACCGGGTCAGCAGCACCGCGCACCCGCCCGTGCGGTCCGGGAACGTCACCCAGAAGTCCACCAACGACTCCTCGGCCACGCCCAGCAGGTGCCGGTGCAGGTAGTCGAGCCCGTTGGCGTCGAGCAGGCGGCGCACCACGCCGTCGACGTCGTCGGAGCTGAGCGAGCCGAACAGGTCGCGCGCCGCCTGCCGCACCATGTCCTCGGTGACGACGAACTCGCCGCCGGGCTCGCGGGACCGGTCGTCGGCCATCCGGAACACCCGGTGGCACAGCCGGATCACGTTGCGCGCGTTGCCGCGGGCGATGTCCCGCAGGTAGCGCGTGGTGTTGACGGTGAACGGCGCCAGCTGCCGCGTGCCGAACACCTGCTCCTGGGCCAGCGCGACGAACTCCCGCACCTCGCCCTGGCTGAGCCCCGACATCACCACCGTGTACGGGATGCGCTGACGCACCGCGGGCGGCAGCACGGACTTGAAGTCGGGCAGCCCGCACAGCACCAGGCACGCGCCCGCCTTCGCGAACACCTGGAGCAACGTCTGGAACGCCGCCATGGTCCGGGCCTGCGGCCGGCTGTCCGCCGAGAAGATCTTGTCCAGCTCGTCCACGGCCAGCACGAACCGCCGCTGCCTGCCGCCGAACAGCAGGGCGAACACGCCCATCGCCTCCAGCGCCGCCACCTCGGTGTCGATCGGCGTCGTGATGCCCCGCTCCACCAGCACCACGTCCGGCGTGCCGCCCAGCAGCCACGACCACACCGAGTGCTCGAAACCGGGCCGCAGCAGCAACGTCAGCGCGGTGCCGAAGTCCTTGTTGTTGGTCACCTCGCGCAGCGTGTCCTGGACCTTGCGCAGCAACGCGCTCTCCATCAGGCCCAGCCGCTCCACGACCTCCTGCGGCTCCAGCTGCCTGCTGCCGAGCCACTCCAGCATGTCGCTGGTCAGGCCGCTGCTCTGCAGCGAGTCGGCGACGATGTCCGCGTAGTACTCGCTGACCTGCGCGCGCACGCCCTCGCGGCCGAGCTTCTGCATGAACCGGCGGTACAGCTCGATGAAGCTCTCCGCGGTCGCGTCGAGGTACAGCGCGTGCGTCGGGTCGGCGAGCACCTGCCGGGCGTGCCGCACCAGCCGCACGGCGAGGTGCGTCTTGCCGGTGCCGTAGTCGCCGAGCACGGCCACCACCGTGCCGCTGCGGTCACGCCCGCCGCGCGCGGGCGGCGCGTCGAGGTAGGCGGTGAGGTGCGCGAGCGCCTGCCGCGTCGCGTCGGTGGTGATCGCCACGTCCACCGCGTCGGGATCGGCGTCGAAGTCCGTGATCCGGGCGACCGCCATCGGCGAGAAGGGGTTCTTCCGCGGGGGCGGGAGATCGCTGCTACCGCTCATGGCCCATTCACCGGTCCATTCCGGGACTTCGTGTTCAGAAACGCTCTGATGTCCTCGACGGAGACCAGGTCGGCTTCGGTGTAGCCTAGCCCCGACTCGAGTTTGTGCTCGTAAGTGCCGTGCAGGAACCTCTGCAGCATCGCGACCGACTGGCAGTGCTTCTCCACCAATTCGATCGCGTCCTCGCTCAATCGCGGAAATCGTCCCGCGTCCGCGTTGCGGGCCAATCGGTCCTCGGCGAAGCGCTGCGCGTCACCGGGGTCGAGCGGACCGACCGACAGGGTGATCGGCGGCACCCACGATTCGAGCCGCCGCACCACGTCCGCCACCTCGTCCCGGCCGAGGTACGCCGATTCCATCAGGAACAGCACCTTGGCGCTGCTGAACACCCGCGCGTAGCGGATCACCTCGTCCACCAGCTCGTTCGGGCTCGGCAGCAGCACGACCAGCGCGACGTCCTCGCGCAGCGCCCGGCCCAGGCGCGGGAACACCCGGCGCGGCACCTCGCGGGCGTCCTCCAGCCGGGACACCGCGTCCGGCCGCAGCGCGTCGCGGTCGACCAGCAGGTCGACCAGCTGGTCGCACACCTCCACCGTGCGCTGGTCGACGGACAGCGCCTTGTCGGTCGGCAGGCAGCCGGTGAGGTCCAGCACCACGCCGCGCAGGCCGAGGCGGTCCAGCTCCAGCACCACCCAGTCGGCGCACCGGTTGACCAGCGCCGTCTTGCCGCACCCCGACTCGCCGGTGACCAGCGCCAGCCGGCCGTACTCCAGCAGGCCGCCCAGGTCGTCCATCTGGCGGCAGAACTCCTGGAAGGCGGCCTCCGTGCCGTCCACGGGCACGTAGTACGAGCGGTGCGCCTGCCGGTCCCACGGGCGGAGGGGGCGCATGGGCGTGCCCTCCCACCCCGGCAGCGGGAACGGGTTGACCGGCTCGCGGGGCGCGCTCACCACGCAGCTCCCCGGCACCGCGCGCGCCCGCGCTCCATGCCCACCCCCGTCGCCTCGCGGCGGCCGACCCAAAGCCCCAGCCTACCGACGGAGAGTCGCACACGGGCGCGCATCCGTCAGCCGGCGTACCCGATCGGCGCAGCGGCGTTGCTACTGTCGGGAGTGGACGGTGGCCGCCCGGACGTCACCAGGGCGCGGGCGCGTAGTCCTTGAGGAAGCAGCCGTACAGGTCCTCGCCCAGCTCACCGCGCACGATCGGGTCGTACACCCGCGCCGCGCCGTCGACCAGGTCCAGCGGCGCGTGGAAGCCCTCCGCGGCCAGCCGCATCTTGGTCGGGTGCGGCCGTTCGTCGGTGATCCAGCCGGTGTCGACGGCCGTCATCAGGATGCCGTCGGTCAGCATCTCCTCGGCGCTGGTGCGGGTCAGCATGTTCAGCGCGGCCTTGGCCATGTTCGTGTGCGGGTGGCCCGGACCCTTGTAGGCGCGGCTGAACTGGCCTTCCATCGCCGAGACGTTCACGACGTACTTGCGGCGCGCGGGCGAGGCCGCCATCGCCGGGCGCAGCCGGGAGATGAGGATGAACGGCGCGGTGCTGTTGCACAGCTGCACTTCCAGCAGCTCCACCGGGTCGACCTCGTTGACCCGCTGCACCCAGCTGTTGACCGGCGCCTCGTCCGGCACCAGGCCGCCCGCGTCGATCTCCTTCGACCCGGCGGTCAGCGCCAGCGACGTCACGGCCGGGATCGTGTCGGCCAACGTGCCCGCCAACGCCACCGGGTGCGCGGACATCGTGTGCCCGAACGTCACCAGCTCGGGCAGCGGGCCGGACGTGAGATCGCCCGAGGTCAGCGGTTCGGCCTCGGCCGCCACCAGCGGCCCGTAGGCGTTGGCCGACCGGCGCACGGTCTGCGCCGCGTTGTTGATCAGGATGTCGAGCGGCCCGGCGGCGGCCACGGAGTCGGCCAGCTGCACCACCTGGGCCGGGTCGCGCAGGTCGATGCCGACCACGCGGAGCCGGTGCAGCCAGTCGGCGCTGTCGGGCATCGACGCGAACCGGCGCACGGCGTCGCGCGGGAACCGGGTGGTGATCGTGGTGTGCGCGCCGTCGCGGAGCAGCCGCAGCGCGATGTACATGCCGATCTTGGCCCGGCCGCCGGTGAGCAGGGCCCGCTTGCCGGTCAGGTCCGCGCCCTGGTCGCGCTTGGCCCGGTTCAGGGCCGCGCAGTCCGGGCACAGCTGGTGGTAGAAGGCGTCCACCTCGGTGTACCGCTGCTTGCACGTGTAGCAGGACCGGGCGCGCAGCAGCGTGCCCGCCCGCGCGCCGGGTTCCGGCTCGCGCAGCAGCAGGCCGCGGGTCTCGTCGTCGATGCGGGACGGCGAGCCGGTCGCGGTCGCCTCGATGACGGCGCGGTCGGCGGCCGTGACGGTGGCGCGGCGCTCGGCCTTGCGGCGCTTGCGGAGGTTCTTCCAGATCCCGGCGGTGGCCCGGCGGACGGCTACCGCGTCGGGGTGCTCGGTGTCCAGTTCGTCCACTTGGGCGAGCACCCGTAGGGCGATTTCCAGTTCGGCGGGGTCAATCGACACGCCCCGCACTCTACCTGCGTGGGATTTCGCCCCCGGACGGGTGAAATTCGCGTGAGCCACCGCTAGGGTGCCCGGCATGCCTACAGCGGGTACCGGCCCCAGGGTGCGGCGACTGGCCCACCCCGACGCCGACATCCGGGCGCGAGCCCTCGGCCTGCCCCGCGGTCGCCCGGTCCTCGCGGTGTTCGGCTCGACCGGCGCCGTGGACACCGAGCTCGCCGCCGCCGTGCTGCCCGTGCCGAGAGCGGTGCTCGCCGCCGCGGCGCGGGCCGCCGCGGTGGTCGTCACGGCGGGCGCCCGCGTCGGCGT
>NZ_JBHTLK010000232.1:0-10914 GCF_042678885.1 Saccharothrix hoggarensis | reverse complement strand
CACCCGGTCCCTGACCGCCTACGACCACTGACCGACTTACGCATTACTCGTCTAGCCCGAACGCGCGGTCCGGTCAGGCGCTCAGCTTCCGCAGCCGGTCGATCGCCTCGTCCAGCACCTCGTCGCGCTTGCAGAACGCGAACCGCACCAGGTGCCGCCACTGCTCGGGGTGGTCGGCGAACACCTGCACGGGCACGGCGGCGACGCCGATCCGCTCCGGCAGCTCGCGGCACAGCTGCGCGCCGTCGGTGAAGCCGAGCGGCCGGACGTCGGCGGTGATGAAGTACGTGCCCTCGCTGGGCCGCACGGCGAACCCGGCGTCGGTCAGCCCGGCGGACAGCCGGGACCGCTTGTCCTGCAACGACGTCCGCAGGTCCGCCACCCAGTCCAGCTCGTGGCGCAGCGCGTGCGCCACGGCGGGCTGGAACGGCGCGCCGCCCACGAACGTCAGGAACTGCTTGGCCGCCCGCACCGCGCCGACCAGCTCGGCCGGACCGCACGCCCAGCCGATCTTCCAGCCCGTGCAGTTGAACGACTTGCCCGCGCCGGAGATGGTGACGGTCCGCTCCGCCATGCCGGGGAACGTCGCCAGCGGCACGTGCTCGCGGCCGTCGAACACCAGGTGCTCGTACACCTCGTCGGTGACGGCCACGAGGTCGTGCTCGACGCACAGCGCGGCGACGGCGGCCAGCTCGTCCCGGTTGAGCACCGTCCCGGTCGGGTTGTGCGGCGTGTTGAGCAGCAACACCCTGGTCCGCGGCCCGATGGCGGCGCGGAGGGCGTCGACGTCCAGCCCAAGCCGGCCGGTGCCCGGCTCCTCGACCAGGCCCACGGTCCGCCGCGACGCGCCCGCCAGCGCCACCGACGCCGCGTACGAGTCGTAGTAGGGCTCGACCAGCACGACCTCGTCGCCCGGTTCGACCAGGCCGAGGAGGGTGGCCGCGATGGCCTCCGTCGCGCCGACCGTGACCAGGATCTCGGTGTCCGGGTCGTAGTGCGTGCCGTACCGCGCCCGGTGCTCCGAGATCGCCTGCCGCAGCTCCGGCATGCCCGGACCGGGCGGGTACTGGTTGAGCCCGGCGTCGATGGACGCCTTGGCGACCTCCAGCATCCCCACCGGGCCGTCGGTGTCCGGGAAGCCCTGCCCGAGGTTCACCGCTCCGGTGCGGTTCGCCAACGCGGTCATCTCCGCGAAGATCGTCGACGTGAACGGCCGCATCCTGGGGACTAGCGCTGGTACCCGCACAAGTCCGAATCTTCACGGACAATGACGGCGTGGAGCAACTGACCGCCGCTGACCAGCTCAAGCGCCAGGGCCTGCGCCGGATGAAGCTCGTGGCCACCGGCTTCTTCCTGGCCGCGACCGTGATCTTCGTCGTCGCCCTGCTGTTCGAGGACGGGGGCCCGGCCTGGATCGGGTACGTCCGCGCCGCGGCCGAGGCGGGCATGGTCGGCGCGCTCGCCGACTGGTTCGCCGTGACCGCCCTCTTCCGCAGGCCACTGGGCCTGCCGATCCCGCACACGGCGATCATCCCGACCCGCAAGGACACGTTCGGCGACGCCCTCGGGTCGTTCGTCGGGACGAACTTCCTGTCCGAGTCGGTGGTGCGGGACAAGCTGCGGCGGGTCGGGTTCGCCCGGCGCGTCGGCGAGTGGCTGTCGCAGCCCGAACACGCCGAACGGGTGACGTCCGAGCTGGCCAACGTGGTCAAGGGCGCGGTCACCGTGCTGCGGGACGACGACGTGCAGGCCGTGGTCGAGCAGGCGCTCGTGCGGCGGCTGGTCGACCAGCCGTGGGGTCCGCCGCTGGGCAAGCTGCTCGGCCAGGTGCTCACCGACGGCGCGCACCACAAGCTCGTGGACCTGGTGTGCGACCGGGCGTACGACTGGGTGCGCGACAACTACGACCGGGTGATGGGCGTGGTGTCCGACCGGGCGCCGTCGTGGTCGCCGAAGTTCGTGGACTCGCTGCTCGGCGACAAGGTGTACAACGAGCTGCTGGACTTCGCGTGGGCGGTGAAGACGAACGTCAACCACCCGATGCGGCTGGCCGTGGACCAGTTCCTGATCGAGTTCGCGGGCGACCTGCGGACCGACCCGGCGACCATGCAACGTGCGGAGGTGGTCAAGCAGCAGCTCGTGGAGCACCCCGACGTGCAGCGGCTCATCGGGTCCGCGTGGGGCACGGCGAAGAAGATGCTGCTCGACGCGGCCGAGGACCCGTCCTCGGAGCTGCGCACGCGGGTGCGCGAGGGCCTGGTGTCGTTCGGCCGCCGGTTGGTGGAGGACGAGTCGATGCGCGCGAAGGTCGACGGGTGGCTCGAAGGCGCGGCGGGGTACGTGGTGACCAACTACCGCCACGAGATCACCACGCTGATCACGGACACGGTCGAGCGCTGGGACGCCGAGGAGACGTCGCGCAAGATCGAGCTGCAGGTCGGTCGGGACCTGCAGTTCATCCGCATCAACGGCACGGTCGTCGGCGCGCTCGCGGGCCTGGTGATCTACACGGTCGGCCAGCTGGTCGTCTGACCCGGGACGTGAACCCGCCAGGCCGCCGAGACGCGCGCGCCCGAAACCACACGCCCGACGTTCACGCCGACGACGCCCACGCGCTCGATGCCCACGCCTCCAGCGGCCACGCGAAGCCACGTCCGACGCCCACGCCGACGGAACCCGCGCGTCACCCGACGCGCGGGCCGTCGACGCTCAGGTCACGCTCAGCGCACGCCGTTCCCGCCAGTTGCGCGCCTTCTCCCGGTTCCCGCACGTCTGCATCGAGCACCAGGTGCGCGAGCGGTTGCGCGAGCGGTCGAAGAACGCCCAGCGGCAGTCGTCCGCCTGGCAGATCTTGAACCGCTCCCAGGACCCGAGCACGGCCAGCCGGGCCGCGGCGCCGAGCACCGCGCCGAGGGCGTCGGTGCTGGACATCGTCGGCACGCCCTGGCTGAGGTCGACCCGGACCAGCCCCGCGGCGGGGGTGGGATCGGGTCCGTCGTGGCGTTCACCCAGCGAGGCCCGCAGCGACGCCCGGGCCGCGCGGACCTCCTCCGGGTCGCCCGGGCGGCCCAGGCCGCGCTCGGTGACCCAGGCGCGCCACGCAGCGGCGCTGTCCAGGACGTCCGTGCCGAGTTCGAGATCTCGGGTGTTCAGGAAAGCGAGCAGCAGCTCCACATCGTGTTCCGCATCGCCGGCTCGACCCTGCGTGAAAGCCGCGTGGTCCCAGCCGGCCGCCAGACCAGTCACCCCTCCACTGTAGGCGTCGAAGAGGCCCTTTGTGGCGAAGTAACCGTCAAACGCCTGTGACCGGTTAGCCCGACCGCGCACTGACTCCTGCCCGACCGTTCCACCGATCGGGCTATGAACCCTGTGTATACACCGTGTGTATAGTCGGCCGCATGTCGATCGGACACACCCTGCTCGGCCTGCTGGAAAAGGGCCCGCGGCACGGCTACGACCTGAAGAAGGCCTACGACGAGCGCTTCGGCCAGGACCGGCCGCTGCACTACGGGCAGGTGTACACGACGCTGTCGCGCCTGCTCCGCAACGGCCTGGTCGAGGAGGCCGGGGTCGAGGCGGGTGACGGTCCGGAGCGCAAGCGGTACGCGATCACGGACGCGGGCGTGACCGACGTGGAGCACTGGCTGGGCACGCCGGAGAAGCCGGAGCCCTACCTGCAGAACACGCTCTACGCGAAGGTCGTGCTGGCGCTGCTGTCCGGTCGCAGCGCGGACGACGTGCTCGACGTGCAGCGGGCCGCGCACCTGGCCACCATGCGCGAGCTGACCCGGCGCAAGGCCGCCGGCGACCTCGCCGACCAGCTGATCTGCGACCACGCCCTGTTCCACCTCGAAGCGGACCTGCGCTGGCTGGAGCTGACCGCGGCCCGCCTCGGCCAGCTGAAGACGGCGGTGTCCCGGTGAACGCGGCGGACCGGGTGGACCCGTTGTCCCCGGCGGGCGAGGCGGCCGGGGGCGAGCCGGCGAAGGCGTTGCTGGAAGCGGTCGACCTGCACAAGTCGTTCGGGCCGACGCCCGCGCTGGACGGCGCCGGGCTGAGCGTGCGCGCGGGCGAGGTCGTGGCCGTGATGGGCCCGTCCGGCTCGGGCAAGTCGACCTTGCTGCACTGCCTGGCCGGCATCCTCACCCCCGACCGGGGCACCGTGCGCTACCGCGACGTCGAGCTGAGCGCGATGGGCGACGGGCCGCGCAGCGAGCTGCGGCGGAGCGACTTCGGGTTCGTGTTCCAGTTCGGCCAGCTGGTGCCGGAGCTGACGTGCCTGGAGAACGTGGCACTGCCGTTGCGGCTGGGTTCGGTGAAGCGGCGCGCGGCCGAGTCCCGGGCCCGCGAGTGGCTGGAGCGGCTGGAGGTGGCCGACGTCGCGGACAAGCGGCCCGGCGAGACGTCCGGCGGTCAGGGCCAGCGGGTCGCGGTGGCGCGCGCGCTGGTCACGGGCCCCCGCGTGGTGTTCGCCGACGAGCCGACGGGCGCGCTCGACTCGCTCAACGGCGAGCGGGTGATGCAACTGCTGGTGACCGCGGCGAAGGAGACCAACGCGGCGGTGGTGCTCGTGACGCACGAGGCCCGCGTGGCGGCGTACTCCGACCGCGAGGTCGTGGTGCGCGACGGCCGGTCGCGCGAGATGGAGCCGGTCAGGTGAGGACGTGGTTCGCCGACCTGGCGCTGGGCGTCCGGCTGGCCCTGGGCGGCGGGCGCCCGTCGTGGGTCCGGCTCGCGCTGACCGGCGCGGGGATCGGCGTCGGCGTGGCCGTGCTGCTGGCGTCGGCCTCGTTGACGACGGTGCTGTCCGAGCGCGCCGAACGGCAGGCCGCCGCGGTGCCGGTCAACGCCCGGCCGGGCGCGGGCGACGTCCTGCACACGGCGTTCTGGACCACCGAGTACCGGGGCGAGACCATCTCGGGCTACTTCGTGAAGGGCAGCGGGCCCGCCGCGCCGGTGCCGCCGGGCCTGCCGAGGGTGCCCGGCGACGGCGAGGTGTTCCTCTCGCCCGCGCTCGCGGAGCTGCTGGAGTCGTCGCGGGGCGACCTGCTGCGCGAGCGGCTGCCGCAGCGGGTGGCCGGGGTCGTCGGCCAGGCCGGGTTGAACGCGCCGCACGACCTGCTGTTCTACGCGGGCGACGCGACCGTGGAGGCCGACGAGCGCTCCGCCATCGGCGCGTTCGGCGGCGAGGTGCGACCGCGCGAGCTGGACCCGGTCCTGTCGCTGCTGATCATGGTGGGCGTGGTCGCGCTGCTGTTCCCGGTGCTGGTGTTCGTCGGGATCAGCACCAGGTTGGCCGGGTCGGAGCGGGACCGCAGGCTGGCGGCGCTGCGGCTGGTCGGCGCGGGGGCGCGGCGGGTGCGGCGGATCGCGGCGGGGGAGTCGCTGCTGGGCGCGTTCGTCGGCCTCGGCGTCGGCGCGGCGCTGTTCCTCACCGCCCGGCAGCTGGTGGAGCACGTCCGGATCATGGGGCTCAGCGTGTTCGTCGGCGACCTCACCCCGTCGCCGCCGCTCGCCGTGCTGATCTTCGTGCTGGTGCCGGTCCTGGCCGTGGTGACGTCGATGATCGCCATGCGCCACACGGTGGTCGAGCCGCTGGGCGTGGTGCGCCGGACGAAGCCCGTGCGGCGGGCGCTGTGGTGGCGGCTGATGCCCGTCATCATCGGCTCGGGCGCGTTGATCAGCCAGAGCGGCACGCTCGGTGGCACGCGGGCCGACGCGTCGGAGCCGGTCGTGATCGGCGGCATCCTCATGCTGCTGCTGGCCATCCCGGCGCTGCTGCCGTGGGTGGTGGAACGCGCGGTGGGCCGCCTGCGCGGCGGCGCGCCGTCGTGGCAGCTGGCGATCCGCAGGCTGCAGCTGGAGAGCGGCACCGCGGCCCGCGTCGTCGGCGGCGTGGCCGTGGTCCTGGCCGGCGGCATCGCCCTGCAATCGGTGCTCGCGAGCGCCGAGAGCAAGATCGTGGACCGGCCGATCCCCGAGGCGGACAAGAGCCGGATCACGATCAGCATGCGGGACGCGTCGCCCGAGGTGGTCGACCAGACCGTCGGCCTGCTGACGCGCTCGGTCGGGGTGGAGCGGGTGCACCCGACCCGGTCGCTGGGGTTGACGTGGGGCTCGGACGAGTACGACTCGGCGCTGGTCGGCACGTGCGAGGCCCTGAGGGCGCAGGCGGACCTGCCGAGTTGCCGGGACGGTGACGCGTTCTACGTCGACACCGACTTCGCGCGCAGCTCGGCGCGCACGCGCATCCAGCCCGGTCAGCGCGTCGTGGTGATCCAGGACTACGAGACCGGCACCTCCGGTCCACAGTGGACTGTCCCGGAGTTCACCGCGGTCAGGCCACGCCCGGGCGTGACGGACGTGCAGTCGGGACTGCTGGTCACGCCCTCCACCGTGCGCGACCTGCCCGTCACCTCCGACTTTGCCACCGTCCTCGTGCTCGTGGACCCGGACCAGCCGGACATCGCGGAGCACGTGCGCAACGCGTTGGCGCCGATGACGTGGCGGGCCTACGCGTCCTACTTCGGCTCGGCCGACGTGTCCCAACGGGTGCGGGAGTTCCAGAGCATCCGCCAAGCCCTCCTGGCCGGTTCGCTGATCACGCTCCTGCTGGCCGGCGCGAGCCTCCTGGTGCTGGCGCTGGAGCAGGTGCGCGAACGCAGGCGGCCGCTGGCCGTCCTGGCGGCGAGCGGTGTCCCCAAGGGCGCGCTCGCGCGGTCGCTGCTGTGGCAGAACGCCGTGCCGCTGCTCCTGGCGCTCGGCGTGGCCGTGGCGGTGGGCGGCGGCCTGGCGATCCTGCTGTTGCGGATCATCGCCCAGCCGACGGTGCTGGACTGGCCGGGCATCGGCATCCTCAGCGGGGTCTCGGCCCTGATGGTGGTCCTGGTGACCGTCCTGTCCCTGCCGTCCCTGCACCGGGCGACCGGCGCGCTGGGCCTGCGCTCCGAATGACGAACCGGGGCCGCGGCGGATTCGCGGTCACGTCGCACCGCCAGGCCACGCCGCGGGCCTCCGCTGCGTCTGAAGAGATGTGATCACCATGCTGCAACCCCACGGAGCACCCCGCGCGGGCCACCGGAGCGCCCAGGACGCGCTCCGATGAGGTGGGCGACCGACCTGGTCCTGGGCATCCGGCTGGCCGTCGGGGGCAGCCGGACGTCCTGGGCCAGGTTGGCGCTCACCGCGGCGGGCGTCGGCCTCGGCGTCACCGTCCTGCTCCTGGCGGCCTCCATCGGCCCCGCCCGCGAAGCGAAGGCGCAACGCGTGCAGGCCGCCGCCGTCACGTGGACCAAGGGCGACCACACGCTCAAGGTGCGCGACGTCAGCGTGTCGTGGCAGGGCCGGCTGATCACCGGCGTGGAGCTGGCCGCCACCGACCCCGACGCGCCCGCACCGCCCGGCGTCGGCCGCATCCCCCGGCCCGGCGAGCTGGTCGTGTCACCGGAACTGCTGGACCTCATGCGCACCGAGGACTCGGTCCGCGCCCGCTTCCCGGAGAGCGTCATCGGCGTGATCGCCGACGCCGGCCTCCCCAGGCCCAAGTCGCTGATCTTCTACGCGGGCCTGCCCGAAGCGCACCTGGCCGGCGCCACGTCGGCCACCGGGTTCGGCACCGACCTGCGCCCGGCGACCCTCCTGCCCGTCTACCGGCTCCTGATGGTCGCCGCGATCGGCGCGCTGCTCGTCCCGCTCGGCATCTTCATCCTGGTCGCCACCCGCCTCGGCGCCACCGGCCGGGAACAACGCCTGGCCGCGATCCGGCTGGTCGGCGCGTCACGCACCCAGATCCGCTGGATCGCGAGCGGCGAGACGTTGACCGGGGCGGTGCTCGGGCTGTTCGTCGGCGTGGCGCTGTTCTTCGCCGCACGGCCGCTCGCCCGGTTCATCGAGGTGGAAGGGGTCGGCTTCTTCCCCACCGACCTGCTCCCGGACCCGCTGCTCGGCGCGGTGATCGCGGTCGGCGTGCCGGTGGTCGCCGTGGTGTCGGCGCTGCTCGCCGTGCGCACCGAGGACGTCGGCCCGCTCGGCCTGTCCCGGTCCGTCGAGCTGCCGAGGCACCGGGCGTGGTGGCGGTTCGGGCTGATCGGCGCGGGTGCGGCGCTGATCGTGGTGATCTCCGTGGTCGGCAGCTACTGGGAGGTGATGAGCGACGCCCGCCTGGCCGCCGTCCTCGGGCTGGGCATCGCGCTGGTCCTCGCCGGCACGGGCGCGGTGCTGCCGTGGCTCGTCCGCGAGGTCGCCCACCGGTTCGAACCCGAAGGCGTCGCACCGCTCCTCGCCCTGCGCGCGCTCCGCTTCGACGCGGGCACACCACGCGTGTTGTCCGGGGTCGTCGTCGTGCTGACGGGCTCGTTGACGCTCCAGGTCCTCCTCGGCGTCGCGGCCCAGTTCACCGCCGAGCCGCCGTCCGACACGCCCGGCCGCTGGGTGCTGCTCGTGCCGCAGCACACCTCCGTCCGACCGCTGGAGGAGGCGATCGCGCTGGTCGGTGGCGTCCGCCAGGTCAGCGAGGTGCGCCTGCACTCCAGCCGCGACGCGGTCGTCACCAGCACCGACTGCACCGAGATCGCCGAACGCCTCGACGTCGACGACTGCGTGAACGGCTCCGCCTACCTGGTCGGCACCGACGTCGGCCCGGAACCCGGCACCCGGCTCCTGGTCAACGGGCAGCCGTGGGTGGTGCCGCGGTACGCCGTGGTGCCCGACGCCCCGGAGGCCCACCCCGGCCTCGACCGGCCGCACGGGCTCGTCGTGGCCGGTGGCTCGGACCCCGTGCTGGCCGCGATCCCGCCGTACGAGCTCGTCGTGCGGGGCGACCCGGACGAGGCGTTCGGCGATCGGCTGCTGGCCGCCACGAGCCGGACGGACCGCGGCGTCGTGCTGCGCCGGCCGTTCGGCGCGGGGCAGGTCGAGCTGTTCACGTCCCTGCGCGGCGGCGTGATCGGCGGCTCGGTGCTGCTCACCCTGCTCGCCGTGATCGGACTCGCCGCCGCGGCCGTGGACCAGGTCTTCGAACGCCGCCGGCCCACGGCGGTGCTGGCCGCGAACGGCGTGCCGCCGAAGGTCCTCGCGCTGTCCGCGCTGTGGCAGTCGGCGATCCCCGCGGCGCTCGGCATCGGGCTGGCCATCCCCATCGGCCTCGGCACGGCCTGGCTCGTCGCGCCCGCCGACCGGTTCCGCCTGGCCTGGACGGAGATCGCCACCACGGTCGCCGCGGCGGCGGTCGTCGTCCTCGTGGTGTCCCTGTGCACGCTGCCGGCGCTGCGGTCGGCGATCCAGCCGAGCAGCCTGCGCACCGAGTAGCCCCTCACCGACGCACGGAAACGATCACCGGTTCCCTCGACCACACCATCGGGCGGCAGCGGATTCGGCGCGGTATCCCCAGGTCAGGAGCGGTGCTCTCTCGGTGCATGCCAGAACCGACCAACACTGAGCTGATCTTCCGCGCCCGAGCGGGCGACGCGTCCGCGTGGAACGAGATCGTCCGCCGGTACGCCCGCCTGGTCTGGGCGGTGCCCCGCTCGCACCGGCTGAGCCCCGACGACGCGGCCGACGTCTGCCAGGCCGCGTGGCTCGCGCTGGCCGAGAACCTGGCCCGCATCGAGCGACCCGAACGGCTCGGCGCGTGGCTGGTCACGACCGCGCGCCGGGAAGCGCTGACCGTGCTGCGCCTGCGTGGCCGGGAACGGGTGGTGCACGACCTCGGGGACGTGCCCGACGACGCGCTGTCGCCCGAGGACACAGCGCTGGCGGGCGACGCCGGCCCGCGGCTCTGGCGCGCGTACGTGACGCTGACCGACCGGTGCCGGGAGATCCTGCGGCTGGCGGCGTTCGCGCCGGACCTGACGTTCGCGCAGGTCGCTGCGGCGGTCGGCGTGCCGGTCAACAGCCTGGGCGCGACCAGGGGTCGGTGCCTGGCCGTCCTGCGCCGCCGCATCGGCGTCGAGGTGGCCCGATGACCGCCGACCGCGACCTCCTCGACGCCCTCGCCCACCTCGTCGACCACCTCGACCCGCCGCCACCGGCCCTCGCCGCCCGCGCGCTCTCCGCGCTGGACGAGCGCACCGACGCCGCCTCGTTGCGCCTGCTCAGCGACACGGCCCGGGTCGACCCGCCCGGCATGCGCGGCTGCGCCGGCGTCCGCACGCTCACTTTCACCGGCCTGGACCTGCAACTGGACCCCGGCGCGGACGGCCTGCACGTCACCGGCCTGACGCCCGCGAACGCCGGCGGGCTCGCCGCGGTGCGGTGGCCGGGCGGTGAGGCCACCGCGCCGATCGACCCGGCCGGCTGGTTCCACGTCGACCACGTGCCGCACGGCCCGGTGAAGTTCGTCCTGCGCCGCCCGGACGGCGACCACGCCACCCCGTGGTTCGTCGCATGACCCCCGTCGAGACCTGGCAGCCCAACGCGCCCCTGGACGCGCAACCACTGGACGCGCACCTGGTGGACGTCGAACTCGACCGGGCGTTGGCCGAGGGGGACGCGCTGTCGGCGGTGCGGTGGAACGAGCACCGCCTGGCCCGGCGACCGGAACGCACCCCCGGCGCCCACGTCCCGCTGACCGACGTCCTGGGCACTCTGGAGGATCACGCGGTGCTGGTCTTCCTCAGCCACCGAGGCCGGCTCGCGGCGGTGTCGATCAGCGGCGGTCGGTCGCGCGTGCACGACTTCGGCGAGGCCAGGACCGCCGCGCGGTACGTCCGGTCGCTGTCCCTCGGCACGCCGCCGCACGCGGTCGCGTGGCTGGACCGGCTGCTGTGGCCGGCGGGCGACCGTCCCGTCGTGGTGGTGCCCAGTCCCGAGCTCGAACGCATGCCGTGGGCCGCGCTGCCGTCGGCTCGCGGGCGGGCGGTGTCGGTGGCTCCCTCGGTCCGGTGCCGGCACCGGGCCGACTCCCGGCCGTTGGCG
>NZ_JBHTLK010000231.1:7835-11006 GCF_042678885.1 Saccharothrix hoggarensis | reverse complement strand
GGGACGCCGCCCGCACCGCCGCCAGCTCCTCCTCCGCCTGCCGGCGCTGCTCGGCCAGCTCCGCGTCGGTGCGCTCGCGCAGCGCGGTGACGTCGCGGTCCGCGCGCAACCGCAGGTCGTTCGCCTCCTCCTCGGCGAGCAGGAGCATCCGGTGCAGGCGCTCGGTCGCGCCCGACGTCGTGCCGGGCGACATCTCCAACCGCTCGATGCGGGCCCGTGCCTCGTCCAGGTCGCGCCTGGTCATCTCCAGCAGCTTGCGCAGGTCTGCCGCCTGGGCCAGCGCCTCGGCGCGGTCGACGGTCGTGAACTTGAGCTGTTCTTCCAGGTTCTCCAGGTGCTCGAGCACCTGTCGGCGGTGGAATCCTCGGTAGACGACGTCGAAACCCGCGTGCAGCGGAACAATCTCCGACTCTTTCGCACCCATGGCGGCCCCACTCGTTGAAGATTGGCCGAGAGTACCGAGCGTAAGGCACTCGACCGGCAGATGACCAGCCTCGACTACCCGCGACCGGGACCGCCGATGCGCCCGCCGAACTGCGGGAACACTATCGTGGAAGATCGGGATCAGATCCGCCGGAGTCACTCGATAGTGTTATTCCGAAGGAATGCACTACGGATGGTGAGAATGCCGAGAGCAACAAACTCGGAGCACCCCATGTCGATAAGTTCACACGAAACAGTGACGTTCGGGCGGACAGGCGATGGCTACCCGCGAGTAACGGGGAACTAGGCTGGTCGGGTGACCGTCGAGCCGCTGCCCCTCACCGGTGAGCGCACCGTGCCCGGGATCGCCGAGGAGAACTACTGGTTCCGCCGCCACGAGGCGGCGTACCTCGACCTCGTCCGGCACTGCGTCGGCGCGGTCGTGCTGGAGGCCGGGTGCGGCGAGGGCTACGGCGCCGCGCTGATCGCCGGGCACGCCGCGCGGGTCGTCGCGCTCGACTACGACGAGACGACCGCCGCGCACGCCGGCCGGGCGTACCCGGAGCTGACCGTCCTGCGCGGCAACCTGGCGTCGCTGCCGCTGCGCGACGCGAGCGTGGACGTGGTGGCCAACCTGCAGGTCATCGAGCACCTGTGGGACCAGGAGGGCTTCCTGGCCGAGTGCGCGCGCGTGCTGCGCCCCGGCGGGCGGCTGCTGGTCACCACGCCCAACCGGATCACGTTCTCCCCCGGCCGCGACACCCCGCTCAACCCGTTCCACACCCGTGAGCTGGCCCCCGCCGAGCTGCGCGGGCTGCTGGTCGACGCGGGGCTGGAGGTCGAGCTGCTGGCCGGGCTGCGGCACGGGCCGGCGCTGCGGGCGCTGGACGAGCGGTTCGGCGGGTCGGTCATCGACGCGCAGGTGGCCGTGGTGGTGGACGGCGGCGAGTGGCCTGCGGACCTGCTGGCCGCCGTGTCGTCCGTGCGCAGCGAGGACTTCGAGATCACCACCGAGGACCTGGACGCGAGCCTCGACCTGGTCGCCGTGGCGGTGCGCGCGTGACGACGGCGGCGAACCGCCCGGCGGCGGGCGACGAGGGGACGTTCTGCCTCGTCCTGCACAGCCACCTGCCGTGGCTTGCGCACCACGGTGCCTGGCCGGTCGGCGAGGAGTGGCTGTACCAGGCGTGGGCGCACTCGTACCTGCCGGTGGTGGACCTGCTGGAGCGGTTCGCCGCCGAGGGCCGCGAGGACGTGCTGACGCTCGGCGTGACGCCGGTCCTGGCCGCGCAGCTGGACGACCCGTACAGCCTGCGCGGCCTGCACGACTGGCTCGGCAATTGGCAGCTGCGGGCGCACAGCGCGTCGTCCCGACTCCCGGACCTCGCCGCCCGCGAGCACCGTGCCGCGGCGTGGGCGCTGGAGCGCTTCGAGACGCGGTGGCGGCACGGGTTCTCGCCGGTGCTGCGGCCCCTGGTGGACTCGCGGACGATCGAGCTGCTGGGCGGGCCGGCCGCGCACCCGTTCCAGCCCCTGCTCGACCCGCGGGTGCGGGCGTTCTCGCTGCGCACCGGCCTGGCCGACACGGCGCACCGGATCGGGTCGACGCCCGAGGGCATCTGGGCGCCCGAGTGCGCGTACGCGCCGGGCATGGAGCACGACTACGCGCGGGCCGGGGTGCGGCGGTTCCTGGTGGACGGCCCGTCGCTGCGCGGCGACACCGCGGCCGGCCGCCCGGTCGGCTCCAGCGACGTCGTGTGCTTCGGGCGCGACCTGGAGGTGTCGTACCGGGTGTGGTCGCCCAGGGTCGGCTACCCGGGCGACCCGGCGTACCGGGACTTCCACACCTACGACCACGCCAGCGGGCTCAAGCCGTCGCGGGTGACGGGGAAGAACGTCGAGCCGTCCGACAAGCGGCCGTACGAGCCGGAGTTGGCGGCCGAGGCGGTGCGGCGGCACGCGGCGGACTTCGTGGACACGGTGGTGCGGCGGCTGCGGGCGCTGAAGGCGCAGCACGGCCGGCCGTCGCTGGTCGTGGCGGCGTACGACACCGAGCTGTACGGGCACTGGTGGCACGAGGGCCCGGCGTGGCTGGAGGCGGTGCTCCGCGCGCTGCCTGAGGCGGGCGTGCGGGTGACGACGCTGCGCGGCGCCGTCGAGGCCGGGCACGTGGGCGCGCCGGTCGACGTGCCGCCGTCGTCGTGGGGCGCGGGCAAGGACTGGCACGTGTGGAACGGCCCGCAGGTCGACGACATCGTGCAGGGCAACGCCGCCGTGCAGCGGGAACTGCTCGCGCTGGACCTGTCCGGCGCGGTGCGCGACCCCGTCGCCGACCAGGCCGTGCGCGAGGCGTTGCTGGCGCTGTCGAGCGACTGGGCGTTCATGGTCACCAAGGACTCCGCCGCCGACTACGCCCGCTACCGGGCCAAGGTGCACGCGGACCGGTTCGCCGAGCTGGCCGCGTTGCGGCGCGTCGGGCGCGGGCACGGCCGGGCGGCCGAGCTCCGCCGGGTCGACGGGCCGTTCGGCCACCTCGACGCGCGAGGGCTGGCCAGGTGACGCCGCCCGGTGCCTCCCCACCCCGCGACCCCGCCGCACCCTCGCGCCGCACCCTCGCGCCGCACGCCGCTCCCGACCGCTCTCCTTCGCGCCCCTCACGGCTCCCCGACCGCTGCCCTCTAGCCGCTACCAGCCCACTACCCGCAAACTGGACCGCCACGCGAGGTCGCGTCGGGGGGGGGGGGGGGG
>NZ_JBHTLK010000231.1:0-7825 GCF_042678885.1 Saccharothrix hoggarensis | reverse complement strand
CGTTCGCAGGTGTTTTCCGACGATCACGCTTTTCGATCGTCGGAAATCACCTGCGAACGACCGACTTCCAGGCGACCGAGCCGCGACGCCGGAGGCGGCGCAATCAAACACGGCGCAATCAAACACGGCGCAATCAAACACGGCGCAATCGAACACAGGGATGGCCCATGCGCGTGCTGATGTTGTCCTGGGAGTACCCGCCGGTCGTCGTGGGCGGGTTGGGCCGGCACGTGCACGCGCTGGCCGGGCACCTGGCCGCGCAGGGGCACGAGGTGGTCGTGCTGTGCCGCCGGCCCGCGGGCACGGACGCCGTCACGCACCCCACGTCGGACGACCTCGTCGACGGGGTGCGGCTGATCCGCGTCGCCGAGGACCCGGCGCACCTGGTGTTCGAGCGCGACCTGGTGGCGTGGACGCTGGCCATGGGCCACGCGATGGCCCGCGCCGGGCTGGCGCTGCTGCGCGACTGGCGGCCGGACGTCGTGCACGCGCACGACTGGCTCGTCGCGCACCCCGCGATCGCGCTGGCCGAGGCGTGCGGCGTGCCGCTGGTGGCGACCGTGCACGCGACCGAGGCCGGCCGGCACAGCGGGTGGCTGTCGCAGACGTTGAACCAGCAGGTGCACTCGGTCGAGTGGTGGTTGGCGAACCGGGCGGACGCGGTGATCACCTGCTCGGCCGCGATGCGGACCGAGGTGGCGCACCTGTTCGACGTCGAGCCGGCGGACGTCACCGTGCTGCACAACGGGATCGAGCCGCGCCGGTGGCGCGTGCGGACGTCCGACGTCGACGCCGCCCGTGCCGCGCACAGCCCCGCCGGCGCGCCCCTGCTGCTGTTCTTCGGACGGCTGGAGTGGGAGAAGGGCGTGCAGGACCTGATCGCCGCCCTCCCCCGCGTCCGCCGCGCCCACCCCGGCACGCGCCTCGTCGTGGCGGGCACCGGCACGCACCGGGACTGGCTGGTCGAGCAGGCCCGCAAGCACAAGGTGCGCCGGGCCGTCGACTTCGTCGGCCACCTGTCGGACCGCGCGCTGGCCGCGACGCTGGCGGCGGCGGACGCCGTCGTGCTGCCGAGCCGGTACGAGCCGTTCGGGATCGTGGCGCTGGAGGCCGCGGCGGCCGGCACCCCGCTGGTGGCCTCCACCGCCGGCGGCCTCGGCGAGGACGTGCTCGACGGCGTGACCGGCTTGTCGTTCGCGCCGGGCGACGTCGACGCGCTCGCGGGCGCCGTCCGGTCCGTCCTGGACGACCGGCCCGCCGCCCTGCGCCGCGCCCGTGCCGCGAAGTCCCGCCTGGCCACGGACTTCGACTGGTCGAAGATCGCCGTCGACACCGCCGCCGTCTACCGGTCCGCGACCGTGCGCGACCACCCGCCGCTGGGCCGCCCCAAGATCCCGACCGGCAACGTGTTCCTCTGACCGGCGCGCGGGCCCCGGGCACGGCGTCACACCGTGAGCACGATCTTGCCGGTGGTCCGGTTCGCCTCGCCCAGCTCGTGCGCCTTGGCGACGTCCTCCAGCGGGAACGTCTCGGCGACGACCACCTTCAGCTCGCCGCGCGCCACCAGGTCGGCCACGCGCTCCAGGGCGGCGTGGTCGGGCGCCACGAACACCGTCGCGGCGCGGACGCCCAGCGGCTCCGCCTTGGCCCGCAGCTCGGGCAGCGCCGACGGGTTGGTCAGGCCGACGTAGCGCCCGCCGGGCTTGAGCACGCGCATCGACCGCGCCTCGTAGTCGTCGCCGCCGATCAGGTCGATCACCACGTCGACGTCCCGCAGCTCGCCGAAGTCGCGGGTCCGGTAGTCGACCAGCTCGTCGGCGCCCAGCTCGCGCAGCAGGTCGTGCTTGCCGGCACTGGCGGTGCCGATCACCCACGCGCCGAGGTGCTTCGCCAGCTGCACGGCGAGGTGCCCGACACCGCCCGCCGCGGCGTGGACCAGCACCCGGTCGCCCGCCTTGACCTCGGCGGCCTCGGTGAGGGCCTGCCACGCGGTGAGCGCGGCCAGCGGCAGGGCCGCCGCGTGGACGTGGTCGAGCCCTTCGGGCTTGCGGGCGAAGTGGCGCGCGGGCGCGGCGACGTACTCGGCGTACGCGCCGGCCGGGCGCGGGAAGTGGGGCATGCCGAACACCTCGTCGCCGACCCGGAACCGGTTCTCGCCGTCGGGCACGGACTCCACGACGCCGGAGACGTCCCAGCCGGGCACGTACGGCGTGGTCAGCCAGTAGCCGTTCTGCCGCACCTTCCAGTCCACTGCGTTCACGCCCGCCGCGCGGACCCGCACCACGATCTCGTCCATCCCCGCGGTCGGTCGCGCGACCTCCCGGACCCGCATCACCTCGGGCGCGCCGAGGGTCTCCACCGTCACCGCTCGCATTTCGTTCGTCATGGTCGAAAGCATCGCCGTGGGTGGTACCTGTTGTGAAGAAGGCACCTGAATGGTATTGAGGTACCTCATGTATACCGTCCCTGACCTGCGCGCCCACGGCGGCGCCGACGCCTTCCTCCGCAACTGCGCGTCACGCGCGGTGCTGGACCTGCTGACGAACAAGTGGGTGTGCCTGGTCGTGGCGGGTTTGCGGCCCGGCACGCTGCGGTTCGGCGAGCTGCGCCGCCGCCTCGACGGCATCACCCAGAAGATGCTCACCCAGACGTTGCGGGACCTGGAACGCGCGGGCCTCGTGCACCGCGCCGTCTACCCCAGCGTGCCACCGCGCGTCGAGTACAGCCTCACCCCGCTCGGCCAGAACGTGGGCGGGCTGATGGACGCCATCCGGGTGTGGGCGGAGACGCACATCGACGACATCCGCGTCGCGCAGGAGGCGTACGACAAGCGGGCGGGCGAGGAGCTGCAGCCCGTCTGAGGGCGGGCCCGCGCCGTCGAGGCGCTTCCGGTGGACGGTAGCTCGCCGGCCACCGGAAACCGGGGCACCGCCGTGACGTGCGGCTATCGCAATTCACCCGGCCGTGGTTCCGGTGGACGGAAGCCGGAGCTTCCGCCCGTGCCGGCTCCCGAGGATCGTCCTCCGCAACGGAGATCCGAAGCGGAGGACGGATGGGCACCAGGGGCAGCGGACGATCGGTCACCTCACGGGCGTTGGACCTCCTCGGCGCGTTCGACGTCGGGCACCCCACGCTGACGCTGACCGAGCTCGCCGCCCGGTGCGCCATGCCGCTGGCCACGGCGCACCGGCTCGTCGGCGAGCTGGAGGCGTGGCGGGCGCTGGAGCGCACCGCCGACAACCGGTACCAGATCGGCACCAGGCTGTGGGAGATCGGTCTGCTGTCGCCGTTCCCGCGGCGGCTGCGGGAGATCGCGATGCCGTTCATGCAGGACCTGTACGAGCGGAGCAAGGAGAACATCCACTTCGCGGTGCGCGACGGGCACGACGCGTTCTACATCGCGAAGATCACCGGACACCGCGCGGTGCCCATAATCTCGCGCGACGGCAGCCGATTACCGATGCACCCCACCGGTGTGGGCAAGGTGCTGCTCGCGTTCGCCAGCGCGGAGTTCATCGAGACGTACTGCGCGCGGCCGCTGGGGCGCTGCACGCGGCACACGATCGTCGAGGCGGGCAGGCTGCGCCGGGAGCTCGCGATCACCAGGGAACGCGGGTACGCGCTCACCGTCGAGGAGATGACGCTCGGCTCGTGCTCGGTGGCCGTGCCGGTGCTGGACACGGACGGCTCGGTCAAGGCGGCGCTCGGCGTGGTCGTGCACAGCGTCCGCCGCAACCTCGCCCGCTACGTGCCCGACCTGCGGTCCGAGGCCGCGAAGATCGCGGAAGTCATGAGCGAGCACCGCGGCGACCCGTACCCGGGTTTCGTGCACGACCTGCCCGAGGAGGCGTAGCGATGCAGTGGGGCCAGTTGGCGGTCTCGATCGCCAGTGGGGTGTCGGTGGCGGGCATCGTCGCCGCCGGGCGGACCCTGTGGACCCGCCGGAAGGTGCCGAGGGCGTTGTCCCGCAAGGTGTCCCGGCGCAGCTACCTGTCCACCGTGCTGCGCATCTCGCAACGCCCCGACGTGCGCCGGCTGGACGCGTTCGTGCCGAACCTCCAGTCGGCGGGCCGCACCGCGGTGCTGCACGACATCCAGTCGGCCTGGCAGCGGATCAACACCGGGCTGGGCGTCCGCATCGTGACGCGGGAGAGCCAGGAGTGCCTGAAGGCGGGCGCGGAGCTGCTGAGCAAGGGCTTCGACGTCAAGGTCGCCAACGCGCTCAACAGCGACGACCTGTCGTACCACGTGTTCACCGGCGGCACCCACCACACCGTGCTCAACCACCGCGACGGCGACCGCGACCGGCCCAACCGGCTCGACGGCATGTCGCCCGCCAAGGTGTTCCTGACGCACTTCGAGGAGGTGTGGGCGAAGTCCCTGCCGATCGAGTCCGTGCTCGCGGACCAGCTGCTCGGCGCCGTGCGGCGGCACGAGGACCGCGCCGAGATCGCGGACCGGCTGCGCGACCTGCGGGTGAAGTACGGGCTCAACCCCGTCGCCGAGGAGGCGGTGCTGCGGCACACCGCCTTCCGCCACTCCGCGCAGGTCGTGTTCATCACCGGGTTGCCGGGCGCGGGCAAGTCGCTGGTGCGGCGGCGGCTGGCCGAGAAGCTGACGGCGTTGCGGCTGCACGTGGACGAGCTGACCGACTACATCTACGCGTTCCACGACTTCATGCACCGCGTGATGCTGCTCGACGGCGACCGCGGCCACGGCTTCTCCGCCGACGCGGGCGGCGCGTTCCGGGTGTCCCGCGAGGAGAACCTCGGGCCGGCGCTGGCCGCGCTGGCGCAGCGCGTGGCGCAGAACCGCGGCGAGACGGCCGTGACGCTGGTCGAGTTCGCGCGGTCGGACGTGGTCAAGGCGCTGGACGTCTTCGGCGAGGCGGTCCTGTCGTCCGCGCGGGTGATCCACGTCCGGGCGTCCACGGACGTCCGGTCGGCGCGCCTGGTCTCGCGGGCGCAGGCGCCGCGCATCCAGGTCGCGGAGCCGAACATCACCGTCACCGTGTCCGACGACCACCGGCTGCCCAGCATCGTCGCCAACTCGCTGTACGTGTCCGACGGCTTCGACCGGCTGCGCGTGTACGACCGCGTCGCGGGGCGGGTGCACGCCATCGACAACGAGGTCGACGACCCGTCGCACACCCGGCTGGACGAGGAGCTGACCGGGTTCATCGAGGACATCGTGCGCCCCTACCGGGCGTTGAACGCCTGACCGGCTGCTACTGGCCGTTCTGCGACCGCTCCAGCGCTTCCCGCGCCTTGCGCGCCATGTCGGCGACGGCGGCCCGGCGCACGGCGTCCGCCTCGTAGTCCTCCCGGCGGTCCTTCACGACCCTCGCCGGGAGGCCCACGGCGATCTTGAAGTCCGGCACGTCGCCGCGCACCACGGCGTGCGCGCCGATCACGCAGCCGCGCCCGATCCGCGTGCCGCGGGTGACCGTGACCTTCGTGCCGAGCCAGCAGTCCGGGCCGATGCGCACCGGCGACTTCACGATGCCCTGGTCCTTGATCGGCAGGGTGATGTCGGCGGTCACGTGGTCGAAGTCGCAGATGTAGACCCAGTCGGCGATCAGGGTGGCCGCGCCGATCTCGACGTCGAGGTAGCAGTTCACCGTGTTGTCCTTGCCGAACACGGCCTTGTCGCCGATGCGCAGCGAGCCCTCGTGGCAGCGGATGGCGTTGCCGTCGCCGATGTGCACCCAGCGGCCGATCTCCAGCCTGCCGTAGCCGGGGCGGCAGTGCAGCTCCACGCCCTTGCCCAGGAACACCATGCCGCGCAGCACCACGTGGGGGTTCGCCAACCGGAACCGCAGCAGCCGCCAGTACCGCACCAGGTACCAGGGCGTGTACGCGCGGTGCCGCAGCACCCAGCGCAGCGATGCGACGGTGAGGAACCTGGCCTGCGCCGGGTCGCGGCGCGACCTGCGCCACCTCGTCCACACCGGTGCGCCCCACATACTCGTCACGCGGGCACTCTAACCAGCCTCACCGTCCGCCTCTCGACGAACCCGCGGGGGCTCGTTGGACCTCCTGCGTCGCGGCCGGCCGCGACAGCTCCCACTCCTCCACCTGCGGGATGCGGAGGGAGGCGGTGGGGTGAGGATTGGCACGTGACCCCTCTCATCATCGACACCGACCCGGGTGTGGACGACGCCCTCGCCCTGGCCCTCGCGGTCGCCAGCCCCGAGGTCGAGTTGATCGGCGTGACCACGGTCTTCGGCAACGTCTCGCTGGAGAACACCACGCGGAACGCCCTGCGCCTGCTCGCGCTCCTGGGCCGGGACGACGTGCCGGTCGCGGTGGGCGCGGCGCGCCCGCTGGTCCACCCCCACCCGCACCTGTCCAGCGCCCACGGCTCGGACGGCCTCTCCGGCTACGCCCACACCCTCCCCGAGCCGACCCGCGGCCCGGACGCGCGGGACGCCGTCACGCTGCTGCGGGAACTCCTCGAGCAGGCCGACCGGCCCGTCACGATCGTCCCCATCGGCCCGCTGACCAACATCGCGCTGCTGCTGGCCGCCCACCCCCACGTGAAGCCGAAGATCGGCCGGCTCGTCGTCATGGGCGGCGGGGTGGAGGGCGGCAACATCACGGCCTCCGCCGAGTTCAACGTCTGGAGCGACCCCGAGGCGGCCCGGCGCGTGCTCGTGGAGGAGGACGTGCCGACGACGCTGGTCCCGATGGACCTGACCCGCCGGTGCGCGGTGAGCGCCCAGTGGCTGGCCGACCTGGCGAAGACCTCGCCCACCGCCGCCGCGCTGGTCGGCCTCACCCCCGACTACCTGGAGACCTACCGGCGGTTCCTCGGCTGGGACGGCATGGCGGTGCACGACGCGATCGCGGTGGCGGAGGCGGTCCGGCCGGGGATCGTGCGGACCACGGCCTTCCCGGTGGACGTGGACTGCTCGTTCGGGCCGGGCCGGGGCGCGCTGCTGGTGGACCGGCGGTTGGAGGCGGCCGGCCCGAAGACGCTGGACATCGCGCTGGACGCCGACCTCGACGGGATGCGCGCGTTCCTCTTCGACCGCCTGGGCGCCCTCGGCGGCTGACAGCGAGAGGGTTCGGTGCGCGGGACGCCGGGTGTGCGCGAGGGCCGGGTGCGCGGGGCGGCCAGGTAGGCACCGGAGGGCGGGGTGCGCGCAGGTCAGGCGAACGGCGGGGGGCGGCGGCTAGGTGCGTTCGGCGTGGGCCAGCAGGTAGACCGGCTCGCGGCCGATCCTGGTCAGCGCCACGGTGGCCTCGGCCGAACCGGACAGCTTCAGCCTCGGCCGCAGCGCGTTCGGGTCGACGTCGAGGCCGCGCACCAGGATCTCCAGCCGCCCCACGTCGTGCGCCCGCAGCACGCCCCGCAGCGCCTTCTCGCTGTAGTGCCCGTGCTCGACCACCCGGAACGCGCGCACGCCGGGCGGCGGGGTCGGTCCGGTCAGGTAGGCGATCCGCTCGTCGAGCTGCGCCAGGCCGTGCCGGGCCGCGTAGTGCCGCACCAGGCCCGCGCGGACGACCGCGCCGTCCGGGTCGACCAGCCACTCGTCGGGTCCGGTGACGGGGCAGTCGTCCGGTTCGGCGGACGTGATCGTCCACTCGGGACCGCCGGTCCGCAGCACGGTGGCGCGGCGCGACACGCCCGGCGTGGCCAGGCCCCGCGTCCACAGGCACGCCTCGCGCACCTGGCCGTCCAGCGACACCAGCTCCACCTCGTCGGCCCACGGCGCGACCGCGAAGTCGACGCCGGGGGCGCACTTCACGGCCAGGTCGCGCTCGGCGTACGCCTCGGCCAGCAGGTCGAGCGGCGGGGCGAAGTCGGCGGGCCGCCACGT
>NZ_JBHTLK010000230.1:0-11023 GCF_042678885.1 Saccharothrix hoggarensis | reverse complement strand
CCGCCGAGCGCGCCAACGCCTCGCCGACCCGCGCCGTGCGCGCCGAGTGCGCGGGCGACACCAGCGGCGTGACGCCGTCCCGCACCGCCTCAGCGAACGCCGCCGCCTGGTGCTCGTAGGCGTCGGCGGCGGGCACCACCTCGTCGCGCACGCCGTCCAGCGTGACGACGGTGATCAGCCCTTCCTCGTCCGGTCGGGTCCACGCGTTGCGCACCGAGATCGAGCCCCGCGTGCCCTGGAACTCGTACGTCGCGCGCGGCCCGTAGTCGAGGCCGTAGTCCAGCACCGCCGAGCGGCCGTCGCCGAAGTCGAGCGTGGCGACGGCGCTCAGGTCGACCCCGCGCGTGTGGAACCTGGCCCGCACCGACCGCGGCTCGGCGTCGAACGCCCACAGCGGCACGTCGAACGCGTAGCAGCCGACGTCCCACGTCGCGCCGCCGCCGAGCGCGGGGTCGAACCGGATGTTGCCCTCCGGCGCGGTCGGGTAGGCGAACGCGGACCGCACCACCCGCAGCTCGCCGATCTCACCGGAGGCGAGGAGTTCGGCGGCCCTCCGCTGCTGCGGGTGGAAGCGGTACATGTACGCCTCCATGACGACCAGGTCGGCCGCCGCGCGTTCGACCCGCACGCAGTCCACTTCGGACAGTGCCATCGGCTTCTCGACCAGGACGTGCTTCCCCGCCCCGAGCGCGCGCAACGTCCACGGCACGTGCTGCGTGTTGGGCAGCGCGACGTACACCGCGTCGACCCCCGGGTCGGCCAGCAGCGCGTCGTACCCGTCGTGGACGCGCGCCCCGAACGGCCGGGCCACCTCGGCGGCCGCGGCCTGGCGGCCCGGACGGCTCGCCACGGCGACGACCACGTTGCCGGGCGTCCGGTGGAGGGCGGGCACCACCCGCGAGCCGATGCGGGCGGTGGCCCCGAGAACTCCCCAGCGCAGTGGCGTCACCAGCGGAGCTTAACCGCTTAACTTCCCCGGACGGCAGGCCGGCTCAGCGACAACCGCACCCGGACGACCCCTGGGGGTCCTCCGCCGGCTCGGCGGTCTCCGACGCGGCGGTGTCCTTGCCGTACGAGTCGTGCCAGTTCCACCACGCGTACGGCGGGGTCTGGGGATGCCCCTCGGGCGAGTCCTCCCACTCCTCCTGCCGCCCCAGCGCGGTCATGTCGAGGTAGCTCCACGTGCTGCCCAACGCCTCGTCGCCGCGGTTGTTGACGAAGTACGTGCGGAACACGCGGTCGCCGTCGCGGATGAACGCGTTCGTGCCGTGCCACTCGTCCACGCCGAAGTCCGCGTCGAACCCGTCGGTCAGCGTGTACCAGGGCATCGTCCAGCCCATCCGCTCCTTCACCCGCCGGATGTCCGCCTGCGGCGCGCGCGAGGCGAAGACGAGCGTGGTGTCCCGCGCGTTCAGGTGGGCGACGTGGGCCACCTGGTCGGCCACCATCGAACAGCCCCGGCACGGGTGGTCGGGCCAGCCGTCCACGCCGGGGTCGAAGAACGCCCGGTAGACGATCAGCTGCCGCCTGCCCTCGAACAGGTCGAGCAGGCTCGCCCGCCCCGCCGGCCCGTCGAACGCGTACTCCCGCTCCACCGCGAGCCACGGCATCCGCCGCCGCTGAGCGGCCATCGCGTCACGGGCGCGGGTCAGCTCCTTCTCCTTCACGAGGAGTTCGAGCCGTGCCGCCTCCCACTCCTCCGGCGTGACGATCGGAGGGGTCTTCATGGTCGTGTCCACTGTGTCCTGCCCACCTTCCGGTGCTGGTCCGCGCCCGGTCCGGGCGCGTGGTGGTGGAACTGCCGTGCGGCCGGCCTCACTGCCGGTCGAGGTGGTCCTTCAGCGCGTCGAGCGGGCCGTCCCAGTCGCGGGCCAGCGCGGCCAGGAACTGCTGCGCCACCCGCATGGGCGCGGACCGCAGCCGGTACCGCACCCGGCGCCGCTCCCCCGGCTCGGCCGTCACCAGGCCGACCTCGGACAGCAGGGCCAGGTGCTTGGCGATGGCCTGCCGGGTGATCGGCAGCCGGTCCGCGAGGTCGGTGGCCGTGGCCGGGCCGCCCGCGGCCAGCGCCGCCAGGATCGCCCGCCGGGTCGGATCGGCCAGGGCGGTGAAGACCTGCTCGGCGACCGCCTCGGTCTCAGGCGGCATCGAGGTAGTCGACCAGGTCGCCCAGCTCGCTGGCCCAGCCCCGCGAGTTGCCGCCGAAGGCCGTGCCGTGCACGTCCTCGGGCAGCTGCGCGAAACCGCTCTCGACCACCGTCAGCCGGGTGCCCGAGCCCACCGGTTCGAGCGTGAACTCGACGTACGTCCGGCGGGGGTCGTCCTCGGGCAGGCCGTGGATGCGCCAGCTGAACCCGAAGGCGGTCGGCTCCTCGACCCGTTCCACGCGCAGGTCGGCGGTCTCGCCACCGGCCCACCTGAGCTGGGCCGCCCCGCCGGGGCGCAGGTCGATCGTCGCCTCGTCGCCGAACCAGGCGCCCAACCCCTCGGCCGTGGTGAGCGCGGTCCACACCTTGGCCGGCGGGTGGGCGACCTCCACGGTCCGCTCGATGCGATCCGGAAAAGCCATTGCCGCCTCCCACAAGTAGCAACCCAACGGTTGCCACCGTATGGCAACTCATCGGTTGCGTCAACCGCGCGGCGGACCCCCCTCACCGAGCGGTTCAGGGACGATCAGCGAGACTTGAGGGCATGAACGACGAGCCCGACGACCGGACCAGCTTCGCCGACCTCGGGTTGCGCCCCGAACTCCTCCGGGCGCTGACCGGCCTCGGTTACGAGGAGCCCACCCCCATCCAGCGCGAGGCCATCCCCCCGTTGACCGAGGGCTGCGACCTGCTCGGACAGGCCGCCACCGGCACCGGGAAGACGGCCGCGTTCGCGCTGCCCGTGCTGGAGCGCATGGCCGGTGGCGAGCGGAACTCGCGGGCGCCGTTCGCGCTGGTGCTGGTGCCGACGCGGGAACTCGCGGTGCAGGTCTCCGAAGCGGTGCACCGGTACGGGCGGGAGCTGGGCGCGCGGGTGCTGCCGATCTACGGCGGCCAGCCCATCGGGCGGCAGCTGCGCGTGCTGGAGCAGGGCGTCGACGTCGTCGTGGCCACGCCGGGCCGCGCGGTCGACCACCTCAACCGCGGCACGTTGAAGCTGGAGCGGCTGGAAGTCGTCGTGCTCGACGAGGCCGACGAGATGCTGGACATGGGTTTCGCCGAGGACCTGGACACGATCCTGGCCGAGACGCCCGCCGAGCGGCAGACGGTGCTGTTCTCCGCGACCATGCCGGGGCGCATCGACCGGCTCGCCCGGCAGCACCTGTCCGACCCGGTGCGCATCACGATCGGCCGCGAGCAGGCGGAGCCGGGCGAGGCGCCGAAGGTGCGGCAGAGCGCGTACGTCGTGCCGCGCGCGCACAAGCCGGCCGCGCTGGGGCGCGTGCTGGACGTGGAGGCCCCGACCGCGGCGATCGTGTTCTGCCGCACGCGTGACGAGGTCGACCAGCTCACCGAGACGCTGAACGGCCGCGGCTACCGGGCGGAGTCGCTGCACGGCGGCATCAGCCAGGAGCAGCGCGACCGCGTGATGGCCCGGCTGCGCAACGGCACCGCCGACCTGCTGGTGGCGACGGACGTCGCGGCGCGCGGCCTGGACATCGAGCAGCTGACGCACGTCGTCAACTACAACGTGCCGTCCGCGCCGGAGTCGTACGTGCACCGCATCGGCCGGATCGGGCGGGCGGGCCGCGAGGGCGTGGCGATCACGCTGGCCGAGCCGCGCGAGCACGGCATGCTGAAGACCATCGAGCGGGTCACCAAGCAGCGCATCCACATGGAGAAGGTCCCGACGATCGCGGACCTGCGGGCGCGCAAGCTGGAGCTGACCAGGGCCGCGCTGCACGAGAGCCTGCTGGAGGACGACCTGGAGAGCTTCCGGGTCGTGGTGGAGACGCTGACCGACCAGTTCGACGTCATGGAGGTGGCGCTCGCGGCGGTGAAGCTCGCGCACGAGGCCACCGGCGCGGCGGCCGACGAGGAGGAGATCCCCGAGTACGTGCCGAGGTCCGGCCCGTCGGGCGACCGCCGGGGCCGCGAGGCCGGCGGCGAGCGGCGTGAGCCGCGCAAGCCGCGTCGTCCGTCCGCGGGCATGACCCGGCTGTTCGTCGGCGCGGGACGCAGCTCGGGCATCCGGCCGCAGGACCTCGTCGGCGCGATCGCGGGCGAGGCGCGGCTCAACGGCCGCGAGATCGGCGCGATCGAGATCGCCGACCGGTTCTCGCTGGTGGAGGTGCCGGAGGCGGCGGCGCAGCAGGTCATCGCGTCGCTGCGGGGCGCCACCATCAAGGGCCGCAAGGTCACCGTGCGGCGGGAGCGCGACGACCCCCGCTGAGGGTTCACGCCGGCACTTCGCGCGGCCGGGTCGGTTCGCGGGGCGGCTCCACCCCGTCGAACCCAGCCCGGGTCAGCCCTGCTCGTTGAGCGCCAGGAAGACGGGCGGCACCTCGTTGTCCCGCACCACGCGGGCGAGGAGGTCCGCGAGGACGCCGCGCTCGGCGTCGTCGAGACCGGACGGCAGTTCCTCGATCCGGCGGCACGTCTCGGCGTAGAACACGTCGGCGAGGCGGCTGCCCTCGTCCGTCAGCTCGACGCGGACCGCGCGGCTGTCCGCCGGGTCGGCCTCGCGGCGGACCAGGCCGCGTCGGGCGGTCCGGTCCACCAGGCCGCTGAGGCTCGACTTGGCGAGCCCGAGGACCGCGCCCAGCTCGCCCATGCCGTACGGCCGCGCCATCAGCACGCACAGCAACTGCCCCTGCTGCGGCGTCAGCCCGTACTGCCGCGCCGCGTCGGCGTAGGCGGCGTTCACCAGGAACGTGGTGCGAACCAGCGCGGTGACGACACCCATCTGCTCACCAACGGCCTTGGCCATGCGGCCACGATACGTGGTGGTCCGGGGTGTCGGCCGGGTCGGTTCGGGCCGCCCGCGCGGAGGTTGCGCGAGAGTTGCGCGAGTCCATGCGCCAGACCGTGCGCGGGGACGGTGCGCCATACCGTGCGCGGGCGTCAAGTCCCGGCCGCCGGTGGTCACCAGGTGGACGCGCCGGCGACCGCACCCCTCCGGTGGTTCGATGGTGGACGAACCACGAGGGAGGAACGTGATGACGACGGTCGAAGACCTCACCGCCGACTGGGTCCGGTGGCACGCGGCACGTGAGGAGGCGCTGCGCGCGCCGCACGGCTGGCTGTCCCTCACCGCGCTGCACTGGCTCGACGCGACGCCCCGCGCGTTCCCCGGCGTGCCCGGCGAGTGGAGCACCGACGGCGAGGTGGTGCGGGACGGCGTCCGGGAGCACGTGGTCGCGGAGGCCGGGTCGCTGCTCGTCGACGGCGAGGGCGACACGAAGGTCGAGATCATCCTCCGCACCGGCCGCCACGGCCTGCGGGTGCGCGACCCGCACGCGCCCGACCTGGTCGGCTTCACCGGCGTGCCCGCGTTCGACGTGAGCCCGGACTGGGTGGTGCGGGCCGACTTCCAGCCCTACGACCCGCCCCGACCGTCCAAGGTGGACGGTGCCCTGCCCGGTCTGGAGCACCACCTGACGGCGCTCGGCGCGGTCCGGTTCACGCTCGCCGGCCGGCCGCAGGAACTCGTCGTCCACGCGCAGGGTGACGGCGCGCAGATCCTGTTCCACGACCCGACCAACGGCGACACCACCGCCGACTGGCGCGTGTTGTCCGTGCCCGCGCCGACGGCGGGCGAGGTCGTGCTGGACTTCAACCGGGCGATCAACCTGCCCGCCGGCCTCAGCCCGTACGGCACCTGCCCGAAACCGTTGCCGGAGAACACCGTCACGGTGCCGGTCGAGGCGGGCGAGCGCCGGTTCCGCTGACCGGGTGGTCCACGGGCGCGGAGAGGTCCACCCCGCGCCACGCCTCGCGCCTGGACGGCACCTCGTCGCCCCAGTGCCGGACGCCGGTCCAGCCGGGGTCGCCGGTGGCGCAGAAGTCGACCCACGCCCGCAGCATCCGGCGGGACAGAGCGCGCTCCTCCGCGCCGGCCGGGCCGCCGATGAGGAAGTCGGCGCCGTCCAGGTTGCCGAACGAGAACGGCACGTCCGCGGTGTGCCAGGCGGGCGGCCGGGTGAACCTCGCCAGGAACGCCCGGCCGTGCGCGTCGGCCAGCCTGGCGGTGGGTTCGGCGAACACGAAGTCGCCGGCCAGCCGCACGTGCGCGTCGGGGAGGGGCGCGTACGCCGCCACGACGTGCTCCGGGATGCCCCACGCGCGGCCGAGCGCGGCGAGGTCGGCCGGCGGGCGGAACGTGCCGACCTCCTGGAACAGCCGGTACTCGACGTCGGTGTGACACAGCAGCGCGTCCACGTCCGGGCGGAGCATGGGCAGCGCGTCGGCAACCGGGCCGAACAGCACCGGGTCGTGGCTCAACGGCCCGGTGCGCTGCGCCGCGACGAGCGCGTCGGCGGACGCGACCGCGGACTCCGGCGTGGCGGTGTCGATCCACTCCGCCACCCGTTGCGCGAAACCCCTGGTGTAGCACCGGTTCGGCACGCTGTGCGCGATCACCCGCCGCACCGGCTCCCACGCCGCGAGGAACAACGCCGACGCCGCGCCCGCCGACTGGCCGGCGACCGTGACGACGTCCGGGTCCCCGCCGAACACCGCGATGTTCTCCCGCACCCACCGCAGCGCGGCCCGCTGGTCGAGCAGCCCCCGGTTGTCCGGCCGGCCCGGCACGTGGCCGAAGCCCTCGAACCCCAGCCGGTAGTTGCACGTCACCACGACCAGGCCGGCACGGACCAGCGCGGCGCCGTCGTAGTCGGGCTGGGCGGACGAGCCGAACGCGTACGCGCCGCCGTGCACGTAGAACACCACCGGCCACGGCCCACCCGGAGTGGACGGCGTCCACACGTTGAGGGTCAGCACGTCCTCGTCGCCCGGCCGCCACACCGGCGCGCCGGGCAGCCGCGCGGACTGCGGCGCGATCGGCCCGAACTCCGGGCAGTCGTCCGCCGGGTCGGTCGGCACGGGTGCGGCGAACCGGCGCGGGCCGAACGGCGGCTCCGCGTACCGGAGGCCGAGGAACGCGTCCACCTCGGCGTCGACCGCCCTGCCCCGGAACCGCCCGCGTCGCGCCATCGCCGTCTACCCTGCCATGATGGGTGATCCGCTGAACGCTCGGGAGGACGCCGCCGAGGCGTTGGGGATGGTCGCACGGGCCGCGCGCCCGTACCTCGACGCGCTGCCGCACCTGCCGGTCCGCGACGCCACGCACGTCCACCTGCTCGACGACCTCGACGGCCCCGCTGCCCGAGGCGGGCGACGGCACCATGACGGCGATCGCGGACCTGCTGCGAATCGGCACGCGGGCGGCCACGCACTCGTCCGGGCCCCGGTTCTTCCACTTCGTCGTCGGCGGCGCGACACCGGCCGCGCAGGCGGCGGACTGGGTGACGTCCCTGCTGGACCAGGCGTCCGGCCTGTGGCTGACGTCGCCGTTCGCCACGCGCGCCGAGACGGTGGTGCTGCGGTGGCTGAAGGAGCTGTTCGGCCTGCCCGCGACGTACGGCGGCGTGCTCACGCCGAGCGCGACGTTCGCGAACCTCACCGGGTTGGCGTGCGCGCGGTTCTGGTGGGCGGAGCGGCACGGCGTCGACGTGACCGCGGACGGGCTCGCGGGCCTGCCGCGGATGCCGGTGTTCTCCAGCGGCTACGTGCACCCGAGCAGCCGCAAGGCCCTGCAACTGCTGGGACTCGGCCGGGACGCGGTGCGGACGTTCACCCGGGACGACGCGGGCCGGCTCGACGTGGCGGCCCTGGACGACGCGTTGGCGGGGTCGGGTCCGGCGGTGCTGATCGGCAACGCGGGCGAGGTCAACGGCGGCGACTACGACCCGCTGGACGAGCTGGCCGACCTGGCCGAGCGGCACGGCGCGTGGCTGCACGTGGACGGCGCGTTCGGCCTGTTCGCCGCCCTGTCACCGCGCACGGCGGGGCTGGTGCGCGGGGTGGAGCGGGCCGACTCGGTGGCCGCGGACGGCCACAAGTGGCTCAACGTGCCGTACGAGAGCGGTGTCGCGTTCGTCCGGGACCGCTCGTTCCTCGGCCGGGCGTTCGGCGGGTGGAACGCCCCGTACCTGCCCGAGCCGGACGACGAGTTCGTCAACTACAACAACCTGGGTCCGGAGTCGTCGCGCCGGGCCCGTGCCCTGCCGATCTGGGCGACGCTGCGCGCGTACGGCCGCGAGGGCCACCGGGCGATGGTGGAGCGCCACCAGGACTTGGCGCTGCGCCTGGGCAGGCGGATCGCCGAGGCGCCGGACCTCGAACTCCTCGCGCCGATCACCGTGTTCATCGTCTGCTTCCGCTACCGGCCGCCGGGTGTGCCCGAGGCGGACCTCGACGCGCTCAACCGCCGGCTGGGCGAGGAGCTGGTGGAGGACGGCCGGGTGTACGCGGGCACCACCGTGTACCGGGGCATGGTCGCGCTGCGGCCGGCGATCGTGAACTGGCGCACGACCGAGGAGGACGTCGACCTCCTGGCGTCCGTGGTGCGGGAGATCGGCGCGCGGCTCGTCACGACGGCCTGACCGGACGTTCAGCCGACCAGCGCGGCCACCTCGGGGTTGCGCAGGTACCCCGTCGCGGTGTGGAAGTCCCACTCCCCGATCGTGACGGTGACGTCCCGCTCCACCCCCGGGAAGTGGTCGCGCAGGCCGGTGCGCGGGATCGCCACGAGGTCGCCGACGTCCGCGACGTTCACCCAGCGGCGCACGCGCGGCGGCGTGCCGCCCGCCGTGGCGGCCGGGTGCAGGCGGGGCGCCACGACGCCCGGCATCGCCAGCGGGCTGCCGATGGTGACGAGCAGGTCCACGTCGTGGTTCTGGTGCGCCCACAGGGTTTCGTAGGCGACGACGCTGCCGAGCGAGTGCGCGACGACCACGTTCGGGCGGCGACGGGCGATCGCGTCGGCGACGGTGCGGCGGACCGCGTCGCGACGCGGCGAGTCCGGCCGGGACAGGTACGTGTGCACCTCGCGGCAGAACGCGATGGCGAACAGCCGCGCGGCGGGGCCGAAGTTGCGCGTGATCCAGTCCGCGGCCTGGCGGGCGCGGACCGTGCGCGGACCCTGCGGGACGCTCGAACCCCGGCGCAGCAGGCCCGTCCAGTCGAGCAGCAGCTCCTGCGCGCCCGGCTCCAACGTCGCCGGGTCGTCCTGCGGGCCCTGGGCGGTGCCCCGGTGCAGGTGGTGGGCGTAGTAGGCGACGTCGAGGTCGACGTGCGCGCGCCGCAGCGCCTTGCGCCAGTCCTCCGCGAGCAGCGCGGCGGCCTCCTCCGCCGACCCGCCGCGCCGGAAGTACTTGTAGTTGCCGATGCCGTGCACGCCCAGAACCGAGGTCATGTCCCGCTTCCCGTGAAGTGTTCGAAGGCCACCACTTCGCCGCCCGAGCCGACCAGCAACCGCCGGCCGTCCCGGACGTCGATCCGCCACACCGGACGGCCGACGTCGAGCGTGTCGACCAACCGCCGGGTGGCCAGGTCCCACACCCGCACGCACCCGTCGTCGCCGCCGGTGAACGCCAGCGGGCGGTCGTCGACGTACGCGCAGTGCACCACCCGGCAGCCGGGGTGCTCGCCGAGTGCCGCGGGCACGCCGCCGACGACGTCCCGGGTCGAGAGGTCGTCGCCGCGGGACACGACCTCGACCAAGTGCCCGTCCAGCCCGATGTGCGTCGTCGGCGCGCGGTGCCGGAACCGGGCGGAGGCCCACTCCGCGTCCCCGAGGTACCTCGGGCCGGCCTCGTGGCTCACGTGGCCGTGGGTGAGCCAGTATCCGTCGGCGGTCTCGACCAAGAGTCCCGGCAAGCCGCCGATTTCGACCGGGACGAGGTCGCGTGCGGGCGTGTCGAGGTTCATCGCACGGTGGGCTTCACCGGTGTCGACGTCCACCAGGGAGAAGGACCCGTCCGCGAAGGCAACCACCGTGTGCCCGTCGAAGTCCGTGAACGACGTCGCGACCGGCACTCCGTCCGCCGACGCCCGACCCCGATCCGACAGGAGTGGCGCGAGGACGGGGAACGTCGTGCCCCTGACCGGTTCGAAGCAGTGCACGCGGCGGCCGTCGTGGGCGACGACCCGCTCGGCCCGGCCGCTGATCGCGATCGCGGTGATCGGCCGGTCGGACACCTTGGCCGGGCCGACGAGCATGCCGCCCCAGGCCACGACGAACACGCTGCCGTCCTGGCATCCCACGGCGAGCCCGGCGCCGTGCGGGGCGAACGCCATCGCGGTCACCGCGCTGCCCACCACCACCGAGCGCCTCCAGGTCTCGTCGCGTCCGCGGTCCAGGAAACCGACCCAGCCGTCCTCGGTGGCCGCCGCCAGCCGCCCGCCGTCCGGGCTGACGGCGAAAGCGGTGACGGGCCGGTCCACCGGGTAGAGGTTGTGGAAGGTGCGCCCGTTCTCCGACAACACGAGTTGGCCGCGGCTGTCCAGGTTCGCCACCACCGCGCCGTCCTCGCCGTAGCCGACCGCCCAGGTCGAACCGGCGTGGTTGTGCGGTTTCAAGGCCTCGTAGCTGACACCCAAGAGGTAGGACCGCACCACTTTGAGCACCTCGCCTCCGGTGCTGACGCACAGGTAGCGCGAGTCGCCCAGCGGGATGGCGGCCTCCAACCGCGTCCGGGCGATCTTGCCGAGCCTGTGGACGCCGGTGTCCCGCATGCTCACCAGCCCGTCCGGCCCGTCCACGACGATCTCGCCGTTGTCCAGCACCAGCACCAGGTGACCTCCGATGTCCGCGGAGGCCTTGCAGTCGGTCGGAGTGCCGTCCGTCCACGACCAGGTCACCAGGCCGCCGGGCCCGACCGCGGCCACGCGCGTGCCGTCCGCGGAGATGGCGATCGACTCGAACTCGGCCTCCTCCGGGACCTCCGTCGGCGCCGGGTTCGCGGCCACGGGCGAGCCGGCGGTCCAGCGGGGCTGCCAGGTCAGCGGCGGGCGGCCCGGCATGGTCGCGG